>DATCYD010000383.1:0-17309 GCA_036570465.1 Anseongella sp. | reverse complement strand
CCGGATGGATTTTAATGTCTTGTGAAAGGGCTGGAGGAGGTGTTTGGAAATAAGATAGCTCAACAAGCCTGTGATGACCAGCATCAAGATAAAAATACCGGTAATGGATTTGATAACCGCATCGGTGATGTCGTCCGATTCAACCATGCCATCATAAGCAGCAATATAATAATGCTTGCCATCCACCTTATAAGAGGCGCTAACCTTGATTTGCTGTTCCAGGCGCTGCAGGAATTTATGCATGACCATCGTATCAGTCACGTGTGTTTTCATCAGCGGCTTTGACGGGTCCAGGAGCCGTATTTCCATGTTATGACGTGACAGGGAATCCGGATGCACTCCCCGGCCAATGCGTCTTGCAGCCAGTTCCATTTTTCCCTTCAGGTAAAGGGATTGCTCAAAATCAACCTCCTCTTTGATCTCCCGGTATGAAATAACGCCGCCTATGGCCAGTGCCAGCAGGGTGATCACCAGGTACCAAAGTGCGAATTTGAAGACCAGTTTCATGCAGTGCTTCCTTTAGCTCCGGTTGGAATTGAATTTATATCCCAGGCCATATACCGTTTCGATATAATCGTTTCCGCCCGCCTGGATAATTTTTTTGCGCAGGTTCTTGACATGCTGATACACAAAGTCAAAATTCAGCAAATTATCTGCATAATCGCCCCAAAGGTGCTCAGCAATGGATTGGCGGGTAAGCACACGGTTCTTATTGGTCAGGAAATACACCAATAATGCATATTCCTTCCGGGTCAGTTCCATTGGCTTTCCGGCCACGATTGTTTCCATGGTATCGATGTTGATAAAGATCTCTGCAAACTTTATTTCCTTGTCTCCCTGCGTATATTTCCGCCGGTACAAGGCTTTCAGCCTGGCATTTAGCTCCGATAAGTGAAATGGTTTGGTCAGGTAATCATCTGCACCCAATTCCAGGCCGGCAACCTTATCGTCCAGGGCGTTTTTTGCTGAAACAATCAGCACACAGCTGTCAATCTTCTCGTGTTTGATATAACGAAGGATATCCAGACCGTTCCCGTCAGGCAACATAATATCCAACACAAGGCAGTCGTAACTGAACGCATCCAGCTTGTTTACGGCCCGGTGATGGTTATCGGCCAGTTCACACACATGGCCCTCCCGTTGCAAATAATCGGTCATGTTTTGGGCCAGTTCCAGGTTGTCTTCTATGACAAGAATCTTCATGGTTCGAAGCAAATCTATACTTTATTTTTGATGGAACCTTGAAGATTTACAGGAGGGAGAAGAGCTGGCGAGGTATGTGGTCTGTCCAGCAAAGATACCAATCTATTCTCCTGGAGTGGATTTGTGCCCGGAGCGGGAATCGAACCCGCACTCGCTTTTAGGCGAACAGGATTTTAAGTCCTGCGTGTCTACCAGTTCCACCATCCGGGCATTCGTACGCTGCAGGCAGGGTGCTGCCGCTGCGACGGACGCTTCAGGCTAAGGGGATCCGCGTCTGTGGGAATTCCGCGATCTGAATAAAACAATCCCTTAAAAACAGGACTCCCCTTTAAACTGAAAACCCCGCGCTGGGCGGGGGAGAGCGAAAGACGAGGCTCGAACTCGCGACCTCAACCTTGGCAAGGTTGCGCTCTACCAACTGAGCTACTTTCGCTTGCTATAACCCGTTTTACCGGATCAGGGATGCAAATATACGGAATAAAGGATACCTGTCAATAGTGTTTTTTATTTTTGCAAAATTAGCTTTGTACCCATGACCACAAGACCGCTTATTACAGACCGCAAGACTGCTCTTGAAAAGGGGGCAAGGTATTGTGCTTATCAAGAACGAAGTCAGCAGGAGGTTCGGGACAAGCTATATGCGATTGGTGTGTCTTCGTCACTGGTCGAAGAGGTGATCGTCGAGCTGATCCAGCAGGATTTTATCAATGAGGAGCGGTTTGCCCGGGCCTGGGCCGGCGGTAAGTTCCGGCTAAAGGGCTGGGGGCGTATTAAGATCAAGAGGGGACTTCAACTCAAGCGGGTGTCGGATTACTGCATTCGCGCCGGCCTGAGTGAGATTGACGAGGAAGCGTACCGTGAAAGACTCAGGAGCTTGCTGGACGAAAAACTTAGAGGTTCCCCCAAAGGCAACGCCTTTCTGCAGCGAAAGAAAGCAGCAGCCTACGCTATTTCCCGGGGATATGAGCCTGAACTGGTGTGGGAGTTGTTGCGGGAACAAATATAGTTTGAATGGAAACAACAATTTATTCGGAACTGTCTTCCAGGATTGCGGAGTGCAGTAAGCAGATCAGTGGAGTGGTCAGGCATACGCCACTTCACCCGGTTCCCCGGCTGTCGGAGAAATATGAGGCTGACATCTGGTTCAAGCGGGAAGACCAGCAAGTAGTGCGTTCTTATAAGATCAGGGGCGCATACAATACGATGGTGAATCTGGATGATGAATCCAGGGCAAAAGGTGTGGTTTGTGCGAGTGCCGGCAATCATGCGCAGGGAGTGGCTTACAGTTGTCAGCTAATGAAGATCCGGGGCCGTATTTTTATGCCTCAGGTGACACCGCGGCAGAAACTGGAAAAAGTTCGCAGCTTCGGCGGGGAATGGGTTACGGTGGAACTGGTGGGACTCACTTATGATGAAGCTTACGAACAGGCCATCGCTTATTGTCAGGAAAACGGGATGACTTTTGTGCATCCCTTTGATAATTTACACACGATCATCGGGCAGGGAACGGTGGCCACCGAGATATTTGCAGACTTGCCTGGGGTTGAAGTGGTGGTGGTACCGGTGGGGGGAGGTGGTTTGCTTTCGGGAGTTAGCCTGGTAGCCCGGGATTTGAATCCTGCCTGCAGGGTAATTGGTGTGGATCCGGCCGGAGCCCCAAAAATGGTGGAAGCATTGCGGGAAGGCGGACCTGTACGACTGGAACAGATTGATTCTTTTATAGATGGTGCCGCTGTCCGCCAGGTGGGCTCTATCCCCTTTAATATATGTGCCCAATTTGCCGGTAAGGTGATCGCTACACGTGAAGGAAAAGTTTGCAGCACCATGATCGAAGTTTATCAGCAGGAAGGAATTATTGCCGAGCCGGCCGGTATGCTGTCGGTGGCAGCGCTGGATCAGTTGAAGGCAGAGATCCGGGGGAAAAAAGTGGTTTGCATCATCAGCGGAGGTAATAACGACCTGGCGCGTTATCCGGAAGTGATCGAACGTAGTCTGATCTACGAAGGATTGAAACATTATTTCATCATTGAGTTTGCCCAGAAGCCTGGACAGCTCAGAAATTTCCTGAATGAAGTATTGGGGCCCGATGATGATATTGTCCGGTTTGAGTATCTGAAAAAGACCAATAAGGAATTTGGCCCCGCGCTGGTGGGAATTGAACTAAGCCGGCCTGAAGACCTGGAGCCTCTGCTGGATCGGTTTAAGGTAGGGGAATTCCGGTTTCGCAACGTGACCAATGATGATATGCTTAGAAAATACTTCATCTGAAACGAGCTGGTCATCATAAATCAGCTCATATTTTATCATATCAAATGACTGGTTATCAGTATTTTATTATACAATATAAAAGTTATGTCACACCTTAAGTATCGTAAGATTTTCGGAAGGCTCCTTCGCAGAGCATCAATTCATTGCTAACTATGTACCGGTAAAACAAATTTATTGAGCGTGGAAAAGAAATTGAACAAATATAGCAGCATCATTACCCAGAATGCAGAACAACCTGCCGCACAGGCCATGTTATATGGCATTGGCTTGAGGGAAGAAGATTTGGATAAACCCTTTATTGGCATTGCCAGCGCAGGTTATCAGGGGAATCCCTGTAATATGCACTTGAATGACCTGGCGGTGGATGTTAAGAAAGGAACTGAAGAAGCGGACCTGGTAGGTTTGATATTTAATACGATTGGGGTAAGCGATGGGATCTCCATGGGTACCGATGCCATGCGTTATTCCTTGCCTTCACGCGATTTGATCGCCGATTCCATTGAAGCGGTAGTAGGTGGTCAGTCTTATGACGGGGTCATCTCGGTGATGGGCTGTGATAAGAATATGCCCGGTTCCCTGATCGGGATGGGTCGTCTGAATCGTCCGGGCATTATGGTCTATGGCGGCACCATCCATTCGGGGAATTACAAAGGTATGACCCTTGACATTGTTTCTGCCTTTGAGGCGCTGGGACAAAAGTTCGCCGGTAAGATTACTGCCGAAGATTTCAAAGGGGTTATTCAGCACACCTGTCCGGGAGCAGGTGCCTGCGGTGGTATGTACACAGCCAATACCATGGCGTCTGCTGCTGAAGCAATGGGCATGAGCCTTCCCTACAGCGCTTCCTGGCCGGCGGAAAGTCCGGAAAAACGGGCCGAATGCATCACTGCCGGCAAAGCCATTCGTGTGCTGCTTGAAAAAGATATTAAGCCTCAGGATATCATGACGGCGAAAGCCTTCGAGAATGCCATTACACTGACGATTGTATTGGGTGGCTCTACCAATGCGGTATTGCATCTGCTTGCCATTGCCAAAGCAGTGGGCGTCAGCCTGAACATGGATGATTTCCAGCGGATCAGTGATAAAACACCCATGCTGGCCGATTTCAGGCCCAGTGGCAAGTACCTGATGGAAGACCTTCAAAAGATCGGCGGCACACCTGCAGTAATGAAGTTTTTACTGGACGAGGGCATGTTGCATGGCGATTGTCTGACCGTTACAGGAAAAACCCTGGCAGAGAACCTGGAAGAAGTTCCCGGACTCAGCGAGGGACAGGCCATTGTTCATCCGATCGATCAGCCTATTAAGAAGGACGGCCATCTTCAGATACTTTACGGCAACCTGGCCGAAGAAGGATCGGTGGCAAAGATCACCGGTAAGGAAGGCGAGCGTTTTGAAGGCCCGGCGCGCGTATTTGACCGCGAGCAGGATATGATTGATGCCATTAGCGCGGGCAAGGTAAAGTCCGGCGATGTGATCGTGATCCGGTACTGTGGCCCGCGTGGCGGCCCCGGCATGCCGGAAATGTTGAAGCCTACTTCGGCCATTATGGGTGCCGGGTTGGGCAAAAGCGTGGCATTGATTACCGATGGACGTTTTTCTGGTGGAACACACGGCTTTGTAGTAGGGCATATCACTCCCGAAGCACAAAACGGCGGACTAATTGGCCTGGTTCATGATGGTGACCGCATTTTGATCGACGCCGCGGAGAACCGGCTGGAAGTATTCCTGGAAGAAGATGAGATCGAACGCCGCCGCCAGGGGTGGTCCGAACCTCCTCTGAAAGCCTCCAGGGGACTGTTGTATAAGTATATCAATACCGTTTCTTCGGCATCGCAAGGTTGTGTTACCGATGAAGACAATTCCGGAGAATTAAAAAGTATAAATCATGAAAGACCAGCGCTCTGATACCCTGATCGAAAAGGAAAGTCTCCCGCAGGCTTCAGCCAGTCCGATGACCGGATCAGAAGCAACGATTAAGTCGCTTCTGGAGGAAGGTGTGGATACGATCTTTGGTTATCCCGGCGGCGCAATTATGCCGGTTTACGATGCCCTTTATCATTACCAGGACCGCATCAATCATATTTTAGTCCGACACGAACAAGGTGCCGCACATGCCGCTCAGGGTTATGCCCGCATTAGTGGCAAGCCGGGTGTCTGCCTGGTGACCTCCGGACCAGGGGCTACAAACCTGGTTACGGGCATTACGGATGCCATGATGGATTCTACCCCTCTGGTGTGCATCACCGGCCAGGTAGCTGCCGGCCTGCTGGGTACCGATGCGTTTCAGGAGGCTGATGTGATTGGCATTACAGCTCCCATTACCAAATGGAGCTACCAGATTACCAATGCAGATGAAATTCCTGAGATAGTTGCCAAGGCATTTTACATTGCCAGCAGCGGACGTCCGGGACCGGTTTTGATCGATATTACAAAGAGCGCCCAGGTTGCTTTGATGACAAAGGAATTCACCTACACCCGGTGCGAAAAGATCATCAGTTACCGGCCACGGCTGCAACCCAAACAAGACCAGGTGGAACAGGCAGCAGCCCTGATCAACCAGGCCCGGAAGCCTTATCTGTTTGTGGGACACGGCGTGCTGATCGCCAAAGCGGAAGAAGAACTAAAGGCTTTTGTTGAAAAAACCGGAATCCCCGCAGCGTGTACACTCCTGGGTCTTTCTGCCATTTCTGTTGATCATCCTCAATATGTAGGGATGCTTGGCATGCATGGAAATTATTCGACGAATAAATTAATTAACGAGGCCGATCTGGTCATTGGACTCGGCATGCGATTCGATGACCGGGTAACCGGCAACGTGGCCGGGTTTGCCACCAAGGCCAGAGTAGTGCATATTGATATCGATCCTTCAGAGATCAATAAGATTATCCATGCAGATGCTCCGGTGGTGGGAGATGCCCGCGAAGCCCTGAAGGCCTTGCTTCCACTGGTAGAAAAACGAGACCACAGTGCCTGGATTGACGCCTTCAAGCAACTTGACAAGGAAGAATTTGACAAAGTGGTGAAGGATGATCTTTTCCCGGAAAGCGGGCAGATCAAAATGGGAGAGGTGATCCGTATTCTTTCGGAGAAGACCCATGGAAAGGCGGCTATTGTAGCCGATGTAGGACAGCATCAAATGGAAGCTGCACGGTACTACAGGTTCAGTCAAACTGACGGATACATTACTTCCGGCGGTTCGGGAACCATGGGTTTTGCGTTGCCTGCAGCCTTCGGTGCAAAAGTGGGGGCGCCTGACCGGGAAGTAGTGGCTATTATCGGAGATGGTTGTTTCCAAATGACCCTGCAGGAATTGGGAACAATCTGGCAAAGCGAATTACCGGTAAAGATCATCATCCTGAATAATAATTATCTGGGTATGGTGCGCCAATGGCAACAGCTCTTTTTTGATCGCCGTTATTCATTCGTGGAATTGAAAAACCCTGATTTTATCACCATAGCAAAGGGCTTTGGTATCGAGGGTAAACGTATCTGTGACCGGGAAGAACTTGATGGCGCGTTAGATACGCTGATCCAAAGTGAGAAAGCATTTTTGTTGGAAATACTTGTGGAGAAGGAGTTGAATGTGTTTCCGATGGTTCCGTCAGGGGCCACGGTTTCTGATATCAGGCTTGAATAGTTTCTGGCTTCTGGTTTGAAGGTTTTGGGGGTTTATTGAGTCAAAGATTTAGGTTATTGTGGAAAAATTATATACCATCTGTATTTTTACCGAGAATACGTTAGGTTTGCTTAACCGTATCAGTGGTATTTTTACGCGGCGTCGGATCAATATCGAAAGCCTGAGCGTTTCGGAGACCGAACGCAAGGGGGTTTCCCGCTTTACCATCGTTATTAAGTCCGATGAGCGTGAAAAAGTGGAAAAAATAGTCCGGCAAATTCGTAAGATCATCGAAGTGCTGGCTGTATTCGGATACGAAGATAAAGATCTGACGTACAATGAGCTGGCGTTTTTCAAGGTGGAGAGCTCCAGTGCCCTTGAAGCGAAGAAAATACTGGCTGGTTATCAGCGGGCCAAAGTATTGTTCGAAGACCAGCGGGTGCTGATCATCGAAAAAGCTGGGACGGAAGAGGAAATTTATTCCTTTTTCAAACAGTTGAAGCCGCTGGGCATTCTTGAGTTCGTTCGTTCGGGACGGATCGCGCTGCCCAGTAATGAACGCGGGCTGGCCCAGTACCTGCCCGAAGCTGAGTGGGTCGATAATATTTAGTAAAACAAACAATTAAGAATAAAAATGGCGAAAATCAATTTTGGAGGTGTAACTGAAGAGGTAGTTACCCGCGAAGAATTACCGATGGAAAAGGCACGGGAAATTCTGAAAGATGAAATCGTTGCTGTGATCGGTTACGGAGTACAAGGACCTGGACAGGCACTGAATCTGAAAGATAATGGTTTTAATGTGATAGTTGGACAACGAAAAGAGTCCAAAACCTGGGACAAAGCAGTCAGTGATGGCTGGGTAGAGGGAAAAGATCTTTTCCCGATAGAGGAAGCCCTGGAAAAAGGTACGATCCTCTGTTACCTGTTGTCAGATGCCGGACAGATAGCTCTCTGGCCAACTGTGAAAAAGCACCTCACCCCAGGGAAATCATTGTATTTTTCACACGGATTCGGCATTACCTACAAAGACCAGACAGGAATCATACCTCCCGATGGAATTGACGTATTTCTGGCAGCCCCTAAAGGCTCGGGAACCAGTCTCCGGCGACTCTTCCTGGAAGGCAAAGGGCTGAACTCCAGCTTCGCCATTTTCCAGGATGCTACCGGAAAAGCGCGTGATAAAGTAACAGCGCTCGGTATTGGCGTGGGCTCGGCATATTTGTTCCCCACCACTTTTGAAAAAGAAGTGTATAGCGACCTCACCGGTGAACGTGGTACCCTGATGGGCGCTATCGCCGGCATCTTCGAGGCGCAGTACAATGTACTTCGCAGCAAGGGACACAGCCCCAGCGAAGCCTTTAATGAAACAGTGGAAGAACTAACCCAAAGCCTGATGCCATTGGTAGCAGAGAACGGCATGGACTGGATGTACGCCAACTGTTCCACCACCGCCCAACGCGGTGCCCTGGACTGGAGGCACAAATTCCGTGAAGCCACTCAACCGGTATTCGAAGAACTGTACAACAGCGTTGCCACCGGTAATGAGGCTCGCATCACGATCGAAGCAAACAGCAAACCTGACTACCGTCAGGGACTGGAAGAAGAACTGAGAGAACTCCGCGAGTCAGAGATCTGGCAGGCAGGAGCTGAGGTTCGCAAGCTACGCCCTGAAAGAGTATAGCCTGGTTATTTTACAGGTTTTCTTCATAATCTGTACCAATGCCCGCGTTTCCCTTGTGGAATGCGGGCTTTTTATTTTTTAGGGGATGCGGGGACGATTTCGGATATTTGATAAAATTTTCGGATTTGTACACGATTGAGACCATAGCGGACATTATTGGAGCCCGTTCCTTTATTCAAGGAGATGATACGCAAATCCTCTACTTGCAAACAGATAGCCGCCGGATCAATTTTCCGGCCGAATCCTTGTTTTTTGCGATAAGAGCTTCCCGGGATGGGCATGACTTTATTTTTGAAGCCTGGGAAAGAGGAGTTAAGAATTTTGTAGTTTCCAACGGAGACATTCCATTGGAAAAATTCCCGGATGCGAATTTTCTGCTTGTACCTGATACGCTTGTTGCCTTGCAAGACCTGGCCGCCAGGCACCGAGAACAGTTTAACGATCCTCTGATCGGGATTACCGGTAGTAACGGAAAAACCGTTGTTAAAGAATGGTTGTTTCAGTTGCTTTCGGTGGACAGAAACATTATACGCAGTCCTAAAAGCTACAACTCCCAGACCGGGGTGCCATTATCCCTATGGAGGATGGGCCCCGAATACGATCTGGCATTAATCGAAGCGGGTATTTCCCGACCCGGGGAGATGGAACGCCTGGAGCGGATGATCCACCCCGATATCGGGATCCTGACCAATATCGGCCCGGCGCACGACGAAGGTTTCGAAAACCTTGAAGAAAAGATCACGGAGAAGCTCCGGTTGTTTGCCCGTACCTATTTATTTATTTATCCGTCTGCCGCACTTCAGGATTATGAAGGAACAATTCCCGGAGAGGTTCGCTTTAGCTGGGGATATCAGGGAGATGAAGACCTGGTCATCAGCCGCGTAGAACCCACCTCAGCCGGAAGTACGCTTTACGGAGTGTGCCGGGAGCAGGAATTTTCGATCGAGGTTCCCTTTACCGATCAGGCCTCTGTTCATAACGCCATTACCTGCTGGTGCCTGCTGCTTTGGATGGAATACGATCCGGAAGAAATACGGAAACGCATGCACCAGCTTGTTCCCGTATCCATGCGGCTTGAACTGGTGCAGGCACTCAATCATTCCTCCTTCATCAACGATACATATAATTCCGACCTCGGCTCCCTGGAAACTGCGCTGGATTTTCTGGGAAGGCAACAACAACACCCCCGGAAAACCGTGATCTTGTCAGATATCCTGCAGACAGGCCTGGAACAGGAAGCCTTGTACGGAAAGGTTGCCGGACTACTCAGAGATGCCGGTGTTGACCGATTGATCGGCATCGGAGAAGCGCTGGGACGTCAACGGGACAAGTTTTTACTTCCGGAAATGGAGTTTTACGATAATACGGATGAGTTCACGCAGGGATTCGATCCATCCATGTTTGACAACGAGGCGATTCTCCTGAAGGGAGCACGTCCCTTTCGCTTTGAACGCATTGGCAGGATTCTGCAGCGTCAACTACATGATACAGTGCTGGAAGTGAACCTGAACGCCATGGTACACAACCTGAATTTCTATAAATCCCGGCTAGCCCCAGGCACCCACATCATGGCCATGGTAAAGGCCTTTTCCTATGGCAGCGGCAGCTATGAGATCGCCAGCATGCTACAGTTCCACAAAGTAGATTATCTGGCCGTCGCCTATACCGATGAAGGCGCCACCTTAAGACAGAACGGTATCAAACTTCCGGTCATGGTCATGAGCCCCGAACCACAAACATTTGAGACGCTGGTGGAATCAGATCTGGAGCCGGAACTATACAGCTTTCGTGTACTGGAAGAATTTCTTCGTTTTGTCCGGGCAAAAGGGGTAGAGCAGTATCCCGTTCACATCAAACTGGACACCGGCATGCACCGGCTTGGTTTCGACGAACGGGACCTGGATCGTTTAGGAACCCTGCTCAACGGACAAGAAACCCTTCGCGTAGCATCCGTCTTTTCACATCTTGCTGCTAGTGAAGACGCCTCCGAAGATGCATTCAGCCGCAGTCAGATTACTCATTTTGATGCTTTTTCCGACGGACTTGAAAAGCAATTAGGTTACGGTTTTATCCGGCATATCGTTAATTCCGAAGGAATATTACGTTTCCCTAATGCGCAATACGATATGGTACGGTTAGGAATCGGGCTTTACGGCGTGGCACGTGGAGAAACGAGTGCAGCCCTGCAAACAGTAGGAACCCTCAAAACGACCATTTCCCAGATCAGAGAGCTGCCGGCGGGAGAAACGGTGGGTTATGGCCGGGCAGGAAAACTTACCAGGCCCTCCCGCATCGCCACCGTCAAGATCGGATATGCCGACGGATTGGACCGCAGGTTAGGTAACGGCAAAGGGGTCATGCTGGTGAATGGCAGGCAGGCACCGGTAATGGGCGCCGTATGCATGGACATGTGCATGCTGGACGTTACCGGTATCGACTGCCGGGAAACGGATGAAGTCATCGTGTTTGGCGAGGATTTACCCATTACCGAACTGGCAGAAAGCTTACAAACCACACCCTATGAATTGCTCACTGCCATTTCGGCCCGGGTTAAACGAATATATACATACGAATAGAAATCAATAAGTGATATGAACAGAAAAAGTTATTTCAGGATGAAAGTGGTAAACACCATAATGGGCTTTTTCTTTAAAGGATTGCTCGTGGTGGTTCCCATCTGGGTCAGCGGTTATGTGATCTACTGGATCATTACAACCCTGAATAATGCCTTTAGTTTTGTAGTAGGGCCTGGGTACGGACTGCTGATTGTACTGGCTGCGATCACCCTTATTGGTATGCTGGTCAATTACATGGTCACCGATCCCATCAGCAGGTTCTTCAACAGCTTTTTAGACAGGATGCCGGTCATTAAGATGATGTACACGACCATCCGGGACTTTCTGGAGGCCTTTGTTGGAGAACAAAAAAAGTTCACTGAGCCCGTATTCGTGGAAATGAGTGAGACCGGGATCAAGAAAGTGGGCTTCATTACTCAAAAAGATCTGACAGCCCTGGGACTTCCCGGTTATGTTGGCGTCTATTTTCCACACTCTTATAATTTTTCAGGGAATTATTTTCTTGTACCCGCCGAAAAAGTTACCCCGATGCATTCAAATGCCGGAGAAATTATGAAATATGTTGTTTCAGGAGGGGTTAGTAAATTGGTTTGAGGTTGCTTCGCAATAGCAATGAAACTAGAAACTTTCTTTCAAAATTGAGTTTCGAGGAATTTTTTCAAGACCAGAGCGTGGGTGTGGCTGGAGTCTTTGGCTGCATATACGAGGGTTACTGTTTTGTGTTGTTCGATGCTGGCCAGGAGTGAAGCCAGGTGTTCTGAGTGTTCGAGTTCCTGATGGTAGGCTTTGGAGAATGCGTCCCATTTTTGGGGGTCATGTCCAAACCATTTTCGGAGGTCGGGGGAAGGGGCTGCGTTTTTCATCCAGGCGTCCAGTTGCGCATCTTCTTTTTTCAGGCCGCGGGGCCAGAGACGATCCACCAATACGCGATACCCGTCGGATCGTTCGGGTTGGTCGTAGGCGCGTTTGAGTTGTATTTTGCCTCGTTTCATCTTGATATTCGTTTTATGTGGTTCCTTTTGGTGGTAGGTATTGAAAGGCTTTCAAGCCGTAAATCACCAGTGCCGCCACTTTGATGATCTCTATGCCGGCGTAATAAAAATGCAGGAAGGAAGGGGGTGGTGTTTCACCATTTACATAAGCTTCTGCCCGCGTGTCAAGCTGGGGTAGCAGCCAGAAGGTTTGAAGCAGTAGTAATATCAGCACGGTTAGCAGCAATAGACCAGAGCGGAACTTCCAGGTGCCGTCACTGAAAACAGCTCCCAGCATGACGAGCATGAAAACCCATTCCACCTTGTTGAGGGTGCTGAATACCAGCCGGCCAATGCCCAGGCCCAATGGAATGGTAATCCCTGGTGCGCGGAATTTCAGCCAGGCTTCCATGAAGCTGATTGCGCAGATAAATCCTATCCAGGTAAATACACAAGTGATAATAACTGGTCCGTATTTTATCATGGTTATTTAAGCGGTTGATTTCCGGTTTTACGGATGTGCTCCAGTTTGACCTGGAACATTTCTGCCATTCGGTCTGCGCGAAATTTGGCCTCTTCTGCCTTGGGGCCTTCGAAGAATTCATCTACGGTTTCATAAAAGAAATCGAGCAATCGTTCAAAGTGAGGGCCTTCCAGGGGGCGTGTGGCATGTTTCATGAACGGACTTCCGAAATAACTTCGTTCGTTCAGCAGGATGGTTCCCCAGAAACGGTACATGATTGAAAGATGCTGGGGCCACCTGTCCTGAATCTTTTCCTCAAAAATTGGTCCGATGAGCTTGTCTTGCCGCACCTTGCCATAAAAGGTGTCCACTAACCTGGTGATGTCGTCCATTGAACGAATGTCTTCACGTTTTTTCATATGGTTCCTTGATTCCAATACATGATCAGATAAAATATTCCCCAGGCGATAAAGATAATCACCAGCATCCAAACCCAGGCTGGGATCGCTTTGGGAGTTTCCGAGCCTGTGACTACGAAGAGGTCATTGCGTTCGCTCCCGTATGCGTTTATTGTCAGTGGGATACGTCCGTCTATGATCTCGTTTTCTCGCAGCCCTACCACTGAAATTGCCGGTCCGTTTCGTACCTCGAACGGAATGCGCCGGATGCCTTCCTGCCCGCCGGATGACCGGGCCACGATTTTTAGCATGTGTGGGCCGTCCGGAAGGCGTGTTGTATCGAAGAGAAATTTTACCGGCGGGCTGAATTCTGCAAATGGTTCCGGATCTTCATCCACAAACACTTTAATAATACGATTATCGTCCATAAAAGTTTATTTTTCGACCACGATATTTTTAATATGACCTGGCGCTGTTTCTCCGGGTCTGACCAGATAGCGGACTGACCAGATCAGTGTCAGCAAAACAATGACGGCGGCTATGGCAATGATAATCATGTCCCACTGGCTGTCTGGGCCTGTTCCGTGAGAGATTCCGCGAAGGGCCTTTGGCTGATTTTTTTCACATACATCACAGGCCAGGGCGGCAACCGGGGTTCCCAACATCAAAATGATCCATGTTGTCGCAGCCGTCTGTATTGCATTAAATAGCTTCTTCATAAGGCGGTATTTTCAATGGTTTTACGAATTTTATTTACTGCTTCAGCATCGACGGGGCTGGCGTTGTTTCCCCAGCTTGATCGCTCATGGGTGGCGATGGCTGCAATTTCCGCATCGCTTAGTTGAGTGGCAAAGGGAGGCATGGCAGCATATTCTGCACGTGCATCGTATCCCTGAAGGATGATGCGGATCAAGGTTTCGGGGTTGTCATCATTGATGATTTCGCTGCCGGCCAGCGCCGGAAATGCACCCGGTAGTCCCTGGCCTTCGGGTTGGTGGCAGGCGGCGCAGGTTTGAGCGTAAAGGGCCGATCCATCGGGAAGACCGGTTTCTGCCATTTCGTTTGTTGCTTTGTCTTTTTTCCTTTTGGAGGCAATGAATGCCGGAGTGATCGCTTCGGGAAGTGCTTGTTGTTTAAGAGACTGGAGGTAGGCAACCAGCGCAAGGGCTTTTTCACCGGCAACTACTTTTACTTCTTCAACAGTTTTTTTACCGGAAGTGCTGGCTTTTCCGTCAGCTGGGCCCGCGCTTTTTGCACCGGCGGCTGGCTGGATCTTCAGGATTACGTCATTTTTGCCGGTTTCGGACTTGGTTTCGAAGAGCCAGGGATAAGACGGCATGACTGATTCCTTTACCACCAGTCGTGGGTTGTACAGGTGTAGCAGGTGCCAGTCTTCCGATGGCTGGCGATTGCCGATGTTGCTGAGGTCAGGGCCGGTTCGCTCGCTTCCCAAAAGGGAGGGCGATTGGCGCCAGAGGTCCAGCCGCTGTTTGCTGTAATAATAATCCGAGGGGATTGATGGCCTGTCACCCCAGGTCTTGTCCATCTCTATCGACCGCACCTGCTGAGTATGACAGGCCACACATCCCTCGGCAATGTAAACACGCAGGCCCTTCATTTCCAATTCCGTCAGTGGTTGCTGTCCTGGTAATGGAGCATTTTGTTCCTGCATTTGCAAAGCGGGCAGAATGGCCACGCTGGTGCTGAGCAGCAGGAATACGGTAAAGGAAGTCACTACGAGTCGCCTGT
This sequence comes from Anseongella sp., assembly GCA_036570465.1. Taxonomy (GTDB): domain Bacteria; phylum Bacteroidota; class Bacteroidia; order Sphingobacteriales; family Sphingobacteriaceae; genus Anseongella. Next base: position 2,381 of record DATCYD010000383.1, on the reverse strand, counting down.
GATTTTTATGAAAGTTCATGTTCTGTTATTTTTTCTTTCGCGGGGGTACTGAGCATGGTGTAAATGTTCCATGCAAATACCAGGTGTGAAATAAACATCATGGTTCCGCCGATGGCCCTCCATACCCAGAACGGCATCATCAGTGTCACCGATTCGATAAAAGGGTCGCCATTTATCCAGCTTAACCCTTTCAGGGTGCCTCCGGCCATGAGAGAGATCATATAAGCCATCAGACCAATGAAAGCGAGCCAGAAATGCATGCCTACCATGATCTGTTTCGGCTCGCGCAAGGAAAGGCGGGGTACGATGGCGTAAATACAGGCCCATAGAATGAACGAGATGATCCCATACATGGTCATATGCGAGTGTGCTACATTGAAATCGGTAAAATGCCATACATCGTTGGTGAACCGAAATGCCTGGACACTGCCTTGGGTAGAGCCTACAAAATAGAAGACGACGCCCACCAGGAAGAAGGGGAGGACATAGCTGCTGGAAATGGCTTTCCAGCTTCCCTTCATGGTCATCAGGAAATTGGTGGTGCCGGCTACTACAGGGATGAACATGCCACCGCTAAAAACAATCGCAACCGTCTGCAACCACCATGGCAACGGGCTGAAAACAAAATGGTGTGTCCCTATCATGGTGTAGAACAGCATTTGAGTCCAGAAGGCCAGAACGCCCAGTGAATAAGAATAAATGGGTTTGTTCAGACCAGAGGGCAGGTAATAATAGATCAGACCGAGGGTGAAGGTCATGAACCACATCCCAACGCCCTGATGCATGAAGTAACCCTGAGTCACGGTTTCTCCCAAACCTGAGAACGGCAGGTATCCGATCACTGATAAGATAAATGTCCATAGCAGGGCTGCCAGAATGTACCAGTTGGAGATATATATTTCGCTGATCTTTCGCCGGGCGATGGTTTTATAAAAGTTGAAAAAGGTAATCACCAGGGCTATGATGAATAGCAAAGCTACCGGCCAGATATACTCCCGGTACTCTCCTCCTCCGTTATTGATCCCCGCCATCAGGCAGGCATTACCACTCACCAACATGGCGTTGATCAGCCACCAGGCTCTCCAGCCCCATTTGTAGCTGTAGATGGTGTTGTTCGATGTGCGCGCAACTACATAATAAGCCAGCCCGATCATGGCCAGGGATGACCATCCCCAGAATACCGTATTGGTGTGTACCGGACGTAAACGGCCGAAGGATAGCCAGGACAAACTGTCGAGCTCGGGCAATACAAACTTCATTCCCAGGTACTGGCCGATCAATGTTCCGAATACTAGCCATGCGGTAGCTGCGACCAGGTAAGCCATGATCAGCTTTCGGAGCTCTCGTGGGGTTTCCAGTGCAGCTGGCACACCCTTCTTTTCTGAGAAAAAAGGACGTTCAGGATCGGTACTTAGCTTGTTGACTAATCCCCGGTGATCGGAAGTTCGCTTTGTACTGCCCAGTTCTTCGCCACTCAACCGAAAGTTCAGGGCCTGACGCCTTTCCTGTAATAGCTGATCCACTTCAGGCTCTTCCAGATTGATGAGCTCTTCACTGAATGCGAGCTTTTTCTTTTCATCGGTCTTCTGTTGCATCCGGTCCAGGTATTTATTGACCTGTGCGATCAGGATGAGGGCGGCCGCTACCAGCACGATCAGCATGAGCACGATCGTTGTAATAATTCCAGGACTGAGATACCAATTGTCCATAACGCTTATTTAAAATATATAAAGACCTTTTTATCTTTAATTAGAGGTTAATAATCCCAGTATTTGCCTGCGACATTTTACTTCTTCTTTAAAAAGACCAATCCCTTATCAAGATTGACAGTCAGCTGTTCTACCGTGGTTTCAGCCAGCATCTGTTGAAGTGCGTCCCGGATTCCCTTGAATTTATTGTGAATGGGGCAGGGCTGAAGTTCTGAACATTCTTTCAACCCCAGTCCGCAACCTGTAAAAAGACTGGTCCCGTCGATTGCTTCCACAATCTGCTTCAGGTTGATGTTTCCCTGTTCATCTTCCATGAAGAAACCGCCCTTGGGTCCCTTCAGAGAAGAAACGAGCCCTTTTCTGCTCAGGTCTTGCAGAATCTTTGCTGTAAAGTGCTCTGGAGCACCCGTTTCCCGGCAAATATCTCTGATAGACATCTTGCTTCCTTCCTTGCTTGCAGCAGTCAGGTAGATCATTGCCCGTATTCCGTATTCACATGCTTTAGAGAACATTTAGCCGTTTTTTGGGATTTAATTATGTAATTGCCGTTCCATTTCCACAGCCTTGGGAAACAAAAGATTGTTTTCCAGGTGAATATGCCTGTGGAGGTCTCTTTCGAATTCCAGCATTTTTGAAAAAGTAGCCTGGTAGGTAGTGCAGGCATCTTCCGGA
>DATCYD010000382.1:0-5610 GCA_036570465.1 Anseongella sp. | reverse complement strand
AAAAAAGCGGCTTTAGCGAGCTATCTTCAAAGCGAAGAAGCGGCGAAATGGCTGAAAACCCGCCTGATTGCCTCCACAGCAACGGCCTATTATCATTTGACCATGCTGCAGGAACAATTGGGCATTGCCCGGCGAAACCTGGCCCTGCAAGACAGCACGTTACGTATTATGCGGCTGCAGCATGATGCAGGCCAGGTAAGTCTGCTCGCGGTGCAGCAGGCCGAAGTGCAAAAGGAGACCACCGCGGCGCTGATTCCGGAACTAGAACAAGCATTGATGACGCAGGAAAATGCATTGAGCATTCTCATGGCCGAAGCACCACAGGCTATCCCCCTGAAAGGAGAACTCGCCGGATTTTCGGTTCCGGCGGAATTTTCAGCCGGCGTCCCTGCCGCTCTTCTCAGCAACCGCCCGGATGTCAGGGCAAGCGAGCATGCATTGCAGGCCGCAAATGCGGAAGCAGGGATCAGGCAGGCAAACAGGTACCCCTCCCTGAGCATCACTGCTTCCGGCGGCGTGAACGCATTTAAAGCCAGCAACTGGTTCACAACGCCCGCCTCCCTCTTCGGAACCGTAGCAGGGAACCCCGTGCAGCCCATTTTCAATGGCCGGCGTCTGAAAACCGAGTATGAAGTTGCCAAAATCCAGCGGGAAAACGCCGTTATCCGATTCCGTTCTGACGTCTTACAGGCGGCCGGCGAAGTATCCGACGCCCTTGTGCAGTTAAACAAATTAGAGGAACAAATAGACCGCGCACAATCCCGGAAAAATATTTTGGAAAAGGCTATTCCTAACGCCCGTCTCTTATTTAATAGCGGCATGGCGACCTACCTGGAGGTCATTACCGCGCAGCAAAACGCCCTTCAAAATGAATTAAGCCTCACCGGCTTGAAAAGAAGGCAGGTCAATGCCTATATTTTGCTTTACCGGAGTCTGGGGGGAGCTTAAATAGGTAGCGGACGGCACAGAACAAACAAGGCTGTTCGGGAGAACAGCCTTTGTTTGTATGTAACCAAAACCTAACTTATGAGAAAAAAGTTGCTAGAAGCAATACTTCTATTTGTCATTCATTACGACAAAAGTAATATGTAGAGTAACAACAACTATCCTGTAGTATCCTGCCTACGCCAAACCACAGCGGTATATTGATCCTATTTCTTTCCGCAAATCAGTTTCCTTCCAGGGCACGGTCCAGATGAACGTATCCACCGTCCACATGCAGCAGCTGCCCCGTCGTATGTCCGGACCGTTCGGAGAGTAAAAATAAAGCGGCGTCGGCAATTTCCGGGGCCTTTGTCATCCGGTTCCCAAAAGGGATCCTGGATTGGATGGATGCGAGCTTTGCGTTCGGGTCAGGAAGTGTGGCAAGCCATTTATCATAAAGAGGTGTCCGGCACTCGGCAACGACGATGGCATTCACGCGGATATTATATTTCAGCAGTTCCACCGCCCATTCCCTGGTCAGCGCATTCCTGCCACCATTGGCAGCAGCATATCCGGAGGTATTCCCCTGTCCTGTTTCAGCTGTCTTGGAAGTAATGTTTACAATAGCACCACCTGATTTCTTCAGCGCTGGAAGTGCGTAATGGACCATCAAATAATAATGAACCAGATTTCGGTGCAATGAAGCCAGAAACTGATGATAATCGCCACTTTCCAGCCCCACCCCATCGTTCACTCCCGCGTTGTTGATCAATCCGTGAATAAACCCGAATTGTTCCAACACAATCTGGACGGCATTTTTACATTCCTCCGGACGAGTCAGTTCTGCAACTACCTGGAAACCTTCGGCTCCAAGCATGCGTACCTCTTCCAGTACGCCCAGATTATCTTCTTTGTTCCTCCCCACAATCACCGGAACAGCACCCTCGGCAGCAAGCGCCAGGACAATCGCCCGGCCAATCCCTTTGGCTCCCCCGGTCACGACTATCACTTTGTCTTTTAGTTGCAGGTCCATTCGGGATAGTTTCTTATTTCTGGTGATAAAATTCAGCCGGAACCCCACGAACGCCCGGTTTAACGACAAAGACACCACCGCTCAGCGGATATTTGAGCAATTGTTCTTCATTCAGCCCTTCACGCGCTGTGGTAATATAAAGCGTATCCAACCGTTTTCCTCCGAAAGCACAGGAGGTTGTATGCGGCCCGGGAACAGCAATCTTTTGCAATAATTTACCTGTTTCAGGATCCCAGCGGGTTACACATCCTCCACCCCACATGGCTACCCACAGCTTTCCTTCGGCATCAATGGTCATGCCATCAGGGGCCCCCATCCCTGGCGGCACCTTCACCACAATACGTCCGTTATCGATCCGGCCGGTGGCATTGTCATAATCGAAAGCCATTACTGTGAGGGTAGGCGTATCAACATAATACATCGTTTTCTTATCTGCCGACCAAACAATTCCGTTTGAACATGTTACCTTATCCAGCATTAAATGGATGCTTCCATCACCATCAATGCGGTAAAGAGCGGCTTTCTCATGATCCGCTATGGTTCCTACCCACAACCGGCCTGCAGGGTCGCATTTACCATCATTGTAACGGATATCAGGTTTCTTTTCCGCATTTACCAGGAAAGTCAGCTCTCCGTTGCGGGTATCCATCCGATGAACGCCATTCTGCAAAGCCACCAGTACACCACCACCCCTTACAGGCACCACTGTTCCTACTTTCTCACCGGTAGGTAGGGAACGATCCTTTCCGCTTTCCGGGTCATAGATATGAAGCTTTCGGCCTTCAATATCCACCCAATACAATTGGTTCTCAACGGGATGCCAAATAGCGCCTTCGCCAAGGATTGCTTTGGCATCCAGCAAAAGTTGCACCTCTTGTGCGCCGGACGTGCCGGAAATAAGTGTAAGAATAACCATTACTCCTTGTGAAAATGTCATTTTCATGTGACAATCAATGAAATGGAAAGATAATCATAAAAGGGAGTTGTTCAAAAAGTTTATATTCGTCGTTGAATTAGTTAATTTACAACATGCTGAGGTATTCCGGACAACAACGACTGCTCCTTGCGGCCGATTGCATTATTTTTGGATTTGATGGCAAGGACATCAAATTATTATTGATCCAGCGCGGATTTCGTCCTTCGCTTGGAAAATGGAGTTTGATGGGTGGATTTGTAGGCGCTGAAGAAAGCGCTGAAGAAGCCGCCAACCGCATTTTGAAACAACTGACAGACCTGGAAGGGGTGTATATGGAACAGTTACACACCTTCAGTTCTCCTGAACGCGACCCGGTGGAACGAACTGTCAGCACCACCTATTTCGCACTGATCGATATCCATAAGTATGAACAACAAATCAGCGATGAGTTTCACGCCGAATGGTTTCTGCTGAACGAGATCCCTGAACTGATATTTGATCATCTTGAAATGGTGAAAATGGCAAGAAAAAGAGTCCGCTATAAAGCGGCCCTTCACCCCTTGTTATTCGAACTGCTACCCGATAAATTCACTATTCCACAATTGATGAACCTCTACGAGGGAATTTACGACACTACCTTTGATAAAAGAAACTTCAGCCGAAAACTACTTTCTACCGGCCTGCTCATCAAGCAAAGCGAAAAAGACAAAAGCAGCTCGAAGAAAGGTGCCTTTTATTACATACTTGACCGCCAGCGGTATAACCGCAATTTTCAGTCATTCCTGCATTTTATCCCTAACCCGGATCATTTGCTCAGCTAAACAGCGCTTATCCGCACACCCGGCTCAGTCCATATGAAACACTTGTTCCAGAGGAACTGAAACCGGGGAATTATCGGCATTTGTGACTGAAATATCGGCCATGTAATCCCACCATTTCTGTACGATGGCATCAGTTCCCAGCGCCTGCGAAGACCGGCCGCCGGAGATCATCTGAACAGCAAACAGCGTATTTGAAGGCTCGTCCAGAAATATGGTATAATCGCTAACGCCGCTGGCCTTTAGCAAGGCCCTGATCTCAGGCCAAATGGCAGCGTGACGGCGTATATATTCTTTCTTGCAGCCGGGTTTCAGCTGCATTTTGAAGGCGATTTTTTCCATTTCCTACAATTCCTTCAGACGGATATTGCGGTATTCGACTTTCATCGGCGGACCTACATGAACCTGAACGCCCAGGTAACCACTGGCTGCTCCGTTTACGGTATCATTATCGGTCACATCACTCATCAGCACACCGTTCACATAATGCTGGAGGCGGTTTCCATTTGCAACAATGCGGATCTCATTCCAATCGCCTGTTTTAATATGAGCCTTCAGGGAATCATCGGTACCCAGCTCAGCAGTGACTTCGGCCGGAGTCCAGGCATTACTTTTCACATGTTCCCGGATTTCCCCTTCGGTGGACGGGATCGTCACTTGCTGTCCGCGGTAAGCCAGCGTGGTGCGCTTTCGTTCTTCGTAATTCTGTCCCGTATAGCGGGATGCGCCGTCAATATCGGCCTGGTAGCCTCTCAATGCATGCGGAATATCTTCCAGCATCTCACTGCGGTAGTTGATACCGCTGTTGCCCTTTTCGGATATCCTGAACTCAGCGATCAGCTCAAAATCGGCGGGAGTTCCTCCTTGCCAGACAATGAATGAGTTGGTTTTCAGACTGTTTCCAGGTTTGATCTCACCAACCAAACTACCGTCTTCTGCCCGCCAGAGGCTGGTATCACCTTCCCATCCGCTCAGGCTTTTTCCATCAAATATTCGTACAAAGCCTTCCTCCAAAGCGGCAGAAGCCGTTGAAGCGGAAGAGCTGTCTTGTGATTGCTCTCCGCTTTTTTGAGAAGCCGGGTTGCAGGATGCGGCGAAAAGCAAGCTGCCAGCGACAGCCAGACAAAATGCCGGTTTAACGTTCCATGTCATTTTATTGGGGTTTATTTAAATGTTGGTGGTAACGCCGGTATCCTTCCAGCTCTTTGTAGCCGCTGAATCCAGCACCGCTTCGCATACCTTCTGGGTTTCCAATGCATCCCGGAAAGTGGGTGAGCAAGGCTCGCCGGTATCCAGGCTCCTGAAAAAGTCAGCCGCCTGATGAATGAACGAGTGTTCGTAGCCAATGCCCAGGCCGGGTACCCACCATTTGTCCATATAAGGTTGATCGCCGTCGGTCACATGGACTGAACGCCAGCCCCGTACCACTGATTCGTCCCCATGGTCAAAATATTCCAGGCGGTTCAGGTCATGCAAATCCCAGCGGATCGACGCATGCTCTCCGTTAATCTCGAAAGTATATAAGGCCTTGTGTCCCCGGGCATAGCGGGTCGATTCAAACAGGCCCAGGGAACCATTACTGAAATGACAATGGAAAATACAGGCATCGTCAATGCTAACTTTTTGCACTTCGCCGCTAAGCTGATGGACGCGTTCCTTAATGAATGTTTCGGTCACCGCGGAAACATCGGTAATGGCTCCGTTCAGCCACATCGCCGTATCAATGCAATGAGCTAACAGGTCACCGGTAACACCCGATCCGGCTGCGTCGGCATCCAGGCGCCAAAGCGATTCCCCACCCTGAGGAAGGTCTGCGCTGATGGTCCAGTCCTGGAGAAAATTGGCCCGGTAATGGAAAATCCGGCCCAGCTTTCCTGACGCTACAATCTGTTTGGCCAGCGTTACAGCAGGTATCCGCC
>DATCYD010000381.1:0-2603 GCA_036570465.1 Anseongella sp. | reverse complement strand
GATCGCCCAACCTGAAGGAATGGAGCTAAATCCTGAATTTACCAGGGGGGCCGGCATCACCCATGATCTGGATGAAGCGCTGCGGGGCGCTGATTTTGTCTATGTAAAGAATTGGTCTTCCTACAAGAACTACGGCCAGTTTCATGCCGATGGGGAAGAATGGATGATTGATAACCGGAAACTGAAGCTGACTGCCAACGCCCGCGTCATGCACTGCTTGCCTGTACGACGGGATGTAGAGCTTTCTGCCGAAGTGCTGGATGGGCCAAACTCACTGGTACTTGAACAAGCTTCTAACCGGGTGGTTAGTGCCCAGACCGTCCTGAAAAAGATCCTGGAAACGCAATAATGCAATTGCTAACGGTCATAAAAATAGGTGGAAACGTCATTGACGACACGGATGCACTGAGGAATTTTCTCTGGACTTACGCAAGTGTCTCCGGGCTAAAGATCCTGGTCCATGGCGGCGGAAAGATCGCCAGTACCATCGGCCTTAAGCTGGGTATTGAGCCACGCATGGCCGGTGGCAGGCGAATCACCGATGCAGATACCCTGGATGTAGTCACGATGGTATATGCCGGACTTGTTAATAAGAACGTGGTCGCCGGATTACAGTCGGAAGGATTGAATGCCATTGGATTGACGGGCGCGGATGGGAACATCATTCCAGCAATAAAACGGCCGGTAAAAACCATCGACTATGGTTTCGCCGGCGACCTTCAGGCAGAACGAATTGGTGTTGCATCCCTGGCCGCCTTCTTAGATAACGGCTTTTTCCCGGTGATTGCACCCATCACACATGACGGCGCCGGACAACTCCTGAACACAAACGCTGATACCATCGCGGCCACTGTAGCGGAAGCCATGAGCAGCCGCTACGAAGTAACGCTGGTGTACTGTTTTGAGAAGAAGGGAGTGCTGCGTGACCCGGAAGACGACGATTCGGTCATTTTTACAATCAACCCACACAGTTATGCCGGGTTAAAGGAACAGGGGATTGTTTCAAAGGGAATGATTCCCAAACTGGATAATGCCTTTGCCGCCCTGAACGGGGGTGTGAAACAGGTTCGGATCTGCAGGGCAGCCGACCTTGACAAGGTCATGAAAGGGACCGGCCATATCAGCACCCTGCTCGAACCAGCCTGAACAACCAGACAAGGCACCGGACAGCGGCCGGACACTTGTGACATATTGCAAAAAGAGATCGGAAAAAATAATGAAGGAGGAACAATACCAGGAAGCCGTCGAATTGCTTAAAACGCTGATCTCGATTCCATCATTAAGCCGTGAGGAAAACGGGACCGCTGATGCAATTGAGCAATTTTTGACAAAACATGGAGCTAAGCCGAAGCGGAAACTCAATAATGTGTGGGTGCGCAACAAGCATTATGATGCAAAAAAGCCCACGATTCTGCTGAATTCCCATCACGATACGGTAAAGCCCAATGGTGCCTACACCATGAATCCGAATGAGGCGCTGGAAAAAGACGGAAAGCTATTCGGGCTGGGCAGCAACGATGCAGGAGGCCCCCTGGTTTCCCTGATTGCCGCCTTTCTCCATTTATTCGATCAAAAGAATCTGAAATACAACCTGTTACTTGCCGCTACCGCGGAAGAAGAGATTTCCGGAAAGAACGGCATTGAACTGGCGTTTCCTGAATTCGGCAAAGTTGAGTTTGCCCTGGTGGGTGAGCCAACGGAGATGCACATGGCTGTTTCGGAGAAAGGCCTGATGGTTCTTGACTGCAAAGTCACCGGAAGGCCCGGCCACGCAGCCAGGGACGAAGGGGAAAACGCCATCTACAATGCCCTTCGGGATATTGAATGGTTCAGGCAGTATCAGTTTGCCAAGGTATCGGAGTACCTGGGGCCTGTGAAGATGTCTGTGACGGTTATCAAAGCGGGAGGCCAGCATAATGTGGTGCCTGACCTGTGTGAATTTACGGTGGATGTGCGCACGACGGATGCCTATACCAATGAAGAAATCCTGAAGATCATCCGCCATCATGTCAGCTGCGAGGTCACTCCGCGATCGGTAAGGCTGCGCGCTTCTTCGATCGATAAAGATCATCCCATAGTAAAGGCGGGCGAAGCCCTTGGGAGAAAGACATATGGATCCCCCACTACTTCGGACCAGGCCTTATTACCGGTTCCTTCCTTGAAAATGGGACCTGGCGACTCAGCCCGTTCGCACAGCGCTGATGAATTTATATTTCTGGATGAAATCCGGGAAGGGATCAGCTTGTATGTGAAAATATTGGAAAAAGTACTGCACTGAAATTATTAACCACATGAAACTTTGGCAAAAAAATGCCCGCAATACCAGGGAAGTAGAGAAATTCACGATTGGACGTGATCAGGAACTTGACCTTTGTTTTGCGGTATTTGATGTATGGGGATCCATTGCCCACGTAAAAATGCTGCATCATATTGGCTTACTGGAAAAAGATGAGCTTGAACTGGCAGAAAAAGGCCTGAAATATATCTTTTCCGAAATAACCAACGGAAATTTCCACATTAAGGAGGGTGTGGAGGATGTACATTCTCAGGTAGAACTGTTGCTCACAGGCCTGATCGGAGATATCGGCAAAAAGATCCATAGC
>DATCYD010000380.1:0-5622 GCA_036570465.1 Anseongella sp. | reverse complement strand
AAATATACCGAACGCCAGCTGAATCAATTGCTGAAAATTGAGAAGGGCGATATTTATGACGAAGAGCGCCTGAACAAGCGTCTCACCGGAGGGGCCCTCAACAGTGATGATGTGGCTTCCCTATATCTGAATAATGGGTATCTGTTTTCCCATATTACGCCCGTAACAACCGGGGTGGAAGCGGATACCATCAATCTGGAGCTGCGGGTTGTGGAGGGAGAACAAGCCACCATCGACGAGATATTTGTCAAAGGCAATGATCGCACGAACGATAAGGTGATCTTCCGGGAAATTTATACCATTCCCGGACAGACCTACAGCCAGGCGGATGTGGTAAGAACTATTAATGAACTTCGCGGGCTGGGTTATTTCAATGAGGAGAAGCTTAACGTCAGGCCCATTCCCGATCAGGGAAACGGAACGGTTGATATTGAATACACGGTCGAAGAGCGCCCTTCTGACCAGATCCAACTTTCGGGTGGTTTTGGCGGAGGACGCATCATTGGTACGCTGGGGCTTACCTTCAATAATTTTTCGATCAAGAAATTATTCTCTGGAAATTGGGGAGGCTTATTGCCCAGCGGCGACGGGCAGCGGCTTTCAATTGCCATGCAAACCAATGGACGGTATTATCAGAATTTCAGCTTTACTTTTTCCGAGCCCTGGCTGGGAGGACGTAAACCGCAACGGCTGACTGTGGGCTTCTTTAGCTCTCGTCAGACCAGTTACAGCTATTTCAACAGCGATCCGGACGAGCTGCTGGCTATGAACGGGGTAAATGTTGGATTGGAAAAGGACCTGAAATGGCCGGATAATTATTTCAAGTTGTCGTCTGTTCTCAGTTTTGAACGATATAAGCTCAACGAGTGGTATTCCAGTGCCTTTATTTATGACACCGGAAAATCCTACACTTTCAGCCTTACCGAGCAATTGTCCCGGACTTCGTTGAATCACCCCATTTTTCCCACCTCAGGATCCAATATCTCCCTGAGTGTGCAGTTTACCCCCCCTTATTCCCTGTTTAACAATAAGGATTACAGTGATCCGAATATGTCGCTGCAGGATAAGTTCCGGCTTACGGAATTTCATAAGTGGAAATTCAACAGCCAATGGTTCACGCCAGTGGCTGGTAAGCTGGTGTTGAAGACCCAGGCTGATTTCGGCTTCGTGGGAACCTACAACCGTGATCTTGGCCTGACTTTCTTCGAACGGTTTTTGTTGGGAGGAAGTGGGATGCAGCAATTCTATAACCTGAATGCGGCAGAAATTGTCGGATTGCGTGGTTATTCGGATGCTGCTGTCCGCCCGCCGGGTACCAACCAGCGGGAAGGCAGCCCCCTTTATAACAAATATGTCATGGAACTACGCTATCCCATCAGTGTGGCTTCATCTGCCAATATATTCGTTCTTGCATTTGCCGAAGGCGGGAATACCTGGACGGATTTCAGTCATTTCAATCCCTTTAACGTAAAACGATCAGCGGGCGTTGGTGTTCGTATCTTTTTGCCTATTTTTGGATTACTGGGGCTGGATTACGGGGTGGCTTTCGACGATATACCGGGTAATCCGGATGCTAAGCAGCCATTCCAGTTTACCATTAACCAGGCTTTTTAATCAGGTACTTATTTAGAGGGAGTGAAACAGGGTATCAAGAAATAGGATGATCATGAAAAAATTATTGTGTTTTGTTTTGATTCTTTGCGGAGGAGTGCTTTCTTCGCAGGCGCAAAAATTCGGATACATTGATTCAGAATACATTCTGAGACACATGCCCGAATATGCCGAAGCGCAGCAGCAGCTGGATGCCATGTCGGAACAATGGCAGAAGGATATTGAACGGCGGCAAACAGAGATTGAGCAATTATACAAGGCTTATCAGTCTGAACAAGTGTTGCTGACGCCGGAAATGCGACAAAAGCGAGAAGAAGAGATCGTGGCCAAGGAACAGGAGCTTCGTGAGTTCCAACGTGGAAAGTTTGGATTTGAAGGAGCACTATATCAAAAACGGAAAGAACTGGTAAAGCCAGTTCAGGATAAGATTTATAAAGCGGTGGAAGAGGTGGACCGAGAAGGACTCTACGCGGTGATATTTGATCGTACAAGTGAGCTGATCATGCTTTACGCCGACGAACGTTTTGATAAAAGTGATGATGTTTTAGAAGCGCTGGGACTGAATCCTGGCGAATTTGTAGAATAATAGAGGGTACTGGAGTTAACATTAGATAAGAAAAAAATGAACAATTTAATTAAGTGTTTAGGGGTAGCAGCTTGCTGTTTCTTGTTTGGAGGTCTGTCACAGGCGCAGGCGCAGGTGAAGATCGGCTATCTCAATACCTCGGAGCTGATATCGCTCATGCCGGAAACGAAGGCTGCTGATTCGCAATTTAATGCGTTTGCCCAAAAGCTGCAGGAAACCCTGCAGCCGATGCAGAAAGATCTGCAGTCGAAGTTCGAAGCCTATCAAAAGGAACAAGCTACCCTGGCCGATGCCGTGAAGCAATCCAGGGAGCAGGAAATGCAGGACCTGAATCAACGGATCGACCAGTTTCAGTTGAAGTCGCAACAGGACATGCAAAAGAAACGGGAAGAACTGATGAGTCCCATTCTGGAAAAGGTACAGGCTGCGATCAAAACCGTTGCCGATGCCAATAACTATACCTATATCCTGGATGCCAGTGCCATTCTCCACGGACCGGAAGGTGACAATGTGTTGGAACTGCTGAAGAAAGAGCTGGGAATTAATTGAATTGGACGATGAATTACTTTGTTAAATCTTTAGTGCTTTTTGGAGTATTGGCAATCGCCGGCACCACCGCGAAAGCACAATTAAAGATCGGGTATATCAATTCAGCAGAACTGATTGAGCTGATGCCTGAAACCAAGGTAGTGGATTCACAACTGACCGTTTTTGCCAAAGGCCTCGAAGAGAATCTGCAGACAATGCAGAAGACTTTTGATGAGAAACTGGCTGATTACCGGGAGAACCAGGCCACCATGGCTGATGCCATCAAGCAGACCAGGGAACGTGAGCTGCAGGACCTGAATCAGCGTATTCAGCAATTTCAGGTGAAATCCCAACAGGATTACCTGAAGAAGCAGAACGAGCTCATGGCCCCAATTCTAAAAATGGCGCAAGATGCCATCAATGCTGTGGCCGCGGATGGTAATTACACGTATGTATTTGATACGAGTAACACCGGCCTGCTTGTAAAGCCAGTTGGCGACAATATCCTGCCGCTTGTAAAGAAGAAACTAAGGTTGTAACTGCCGCCAGGCATTGCGTTTCAACGTTTCGGCGGAACACAAAAAAATGAAATAATTAAAGGGCTGTCCTTTCGGGGGCGGCCCTTTTCGTTTTGGTGGGAACCAGTGGGGGTTGGGGTCTGTGGAAAACTTTTTTGTGGTAAAATGTGGTAAAAAGTGGAAAATCCTTTACTTTTACATTAGATTATTTGGCTGATGGTGTTGATATGACGCAATTCTTAGGAGAATATGAGTGTAAAATTGATTCCAAAGGGCGCATTATGCTCCCGGTGGGATTGAGGAAACAGGTATCGCCTGAGGCCCAGGAGCGGTTTGTGGTCAACCGGGGGTTCGAAAAGTGCCTGGCGCTTTATCCTTATGATGAGTGGCAGCGAATCAGTGCGGAGGTGAACAAGCTGAATTTATACAACAAGAAAAACAGGGATTTTGCGCGGTACTTTTTCCGTGGAGCTACTGAGCTATCGCTCGACGGCAATGGAAGAGTTCTGATGCCCAAGCCTTTGCTGGGCTATGCGGGCATTGGAACAGAACTGGTCCTGTTTGCCTATTCCAACCGGATCGAGATCTGGGATAAGCAACTGTACGATAATTTACTAACCGACGAACCTGAGGATTTCTCAGCATTGGCGGAGGAAGTAATGGGTGGGACCACTGAACGGGATAATGACGGATTATCATAAACCGGTTTTACTCGAAGAAAGTATGGAAGGGCTGGATATTCAACCCGGCGGGACGTATGTCGATGTGACCTTTGGCGGCGGCGGGCATTCGCGGGAGATTCTGAGGAGGCTCGGAAAAGGAGGGCGCCTGATCGGGTTTGATCAGGATGAGGATGCGGCAGCCAATGTTCCTGAAACAGACAAACGGTTCACGTTCGTACCGCAAAATTTCCGTTATCTGAAAAAATATTGCCGCTTGCACGGCGCTGTCCCGATTGATGGTATCCTGGCTGACCTGGGAGTATCTTCTCACCAGTTTGACAGCCCGGAGCGCGGTTTTTCCACCAGGTATGATGCCTTGCTGGATATGCGCATGGACCAACAACTGGAGAACAGCGCCAGAGATGTTTTGAACAGTTACCCGGAAGAAGCACTTCACCGGATTTTCGGGATGTACGGCGAAGTATCGAATGCCCGTACCCTGGCACGTAACATTGTACTTGCCAGAATCAAAGAGCCCCTGGAAATGACGGCGCAGTTGAAAGCCATACTGACACCGCTTGCCAAACGGGGTGGCGAGAATAAGTATTTCGCTCAGGTGTTTCAGGCACTCCGCATTGAAGTGAATGAGGAAATGGACGCCTTGCAGGAGTTGTTGCGGCAAAGCACGGAGGTTCTGAAAGAAGGAGGGCGCCTGGTGGTGATCTCCTATCATTCACTCGAAGATCGGCTGGTAAAGAATTTCATCAATAAGGGCAAGTTCAGCGGAGAGGTAGAACGGGATTTTTACGGAAATGAACTCAAGCCGCTACAGGCCCTGGTAAAAAAACCGGTGCGTCCGGGTGCTGAAGAGCTCAATGACAATAGCCGGGCAAGAAGCGCCAGGCTTAGGATTGCCATCAAACGAAAGAGCGCATGAATAAGGTCAGAGAGGAAAAGGAAACAGTAAAACAAGCCCGGGAAGAAAATCGGCCGGGCCGGAATTTTCTGACTATTCTTTTTTCAGGGGAATGGATTAGCAGGGAACGGGCATTGGAGATTCTGCCCTTTTTGCTTTTTCTGGCCCTGCTGGCATTGATCTATATCTCTGACCGGCATTATGCCGAAGATGTAGCCCGGGATATAAATAAGGGAGCGACAGAACTGAAAGAATTGAGATGGGAATATATCACCGCCAAGGCTGAGTTAATGCACCTGAGTCAACAATCACAAGTGGCTGAACGGGCTGCCGAACTTGGTTTGCAGGAATCGGTGATACCGCCGGTAAAGATTAAGGTAAGCGATGAGGATAAGGACTGATATCATTTTACGGGTATATCTGGCATATGCCATTCTGCTTGTTTTCGCCCTTGCTATTATTTTCCAGATATGGAAGATACAGCAGGTGGAAGGGACAAAGTGGACGGCTATGGCTGACAGTTTGTCCACGGCTTTTGTGACCATAGATGCAGTGCGGGGTAATATTTACTCTGACGATGGCCGGCTGATGGCCACTTCCATTCCCCGGTATGATATCAGGATAGATACCCGTGCCGATGGGCTCGATAAAAAATTATTCTATAGCCAGCTGGATTCCCTGGCCTGGAATCTTTCCAATTTATTTCAGGATCGTTCTGCTGCCCGCTATGCGGCTATTCTGAAAAACGCACGTGAGAATGGGGAACGCTATTTTCTGGTGAAACGAGACGTGAGCTTTCAC
>DATCYD010000379.1:0-8880 GCA_036570465.1 Anseongella sp. | reverse complement strand
CTACCTGTGCATTCATATTGGCCCCGTCCATATAAACCTGTCCTCCATAGCGGTGGATTATCTCGCAGATTTCAATGATATTTTCCTCGAACACACCGTGGGTAGAGGGATAAGTCACCATCAGCGCAGCCAGGTTACCGGCCTGGGCGGCAGCCTTGTCTTCCAGATCGGCCAGGTCTATATTTCCATGTTCATCACAGCGGACCACCACAACTTTCATTCCTGCAATGGTAGCGCTGGCGGGATTGGTCCCGTGAGCTGAAGAAGGGATCAGCACCACATCCCGGCTCGCATCGCCACGATCCTGATGATATTTACGGATGACCATAAGACCGGTGTATTCACCCTGCGCTCCGGAATTGGGCTGGAAGCTGAATGCGGCAAAACCCGTGATTTCACAAAGTGCATCCTCCAATTCACTGATCAGCTGCATATAACCGCCGGTTTGATCCGAAGGTGCAAAGGGATGCATATTGCAAAATTCAGGCCAGGTGATCGGAAGCATTTCAGTAGTCGCATTCAGTTTCATCGTACATGAACCCAGGGGGATCATGGAATGCGTCAAGGATAAGTCCTTATTCTCCAAGCCTTTAATATAACGCAGCATTTCATGCTCGGAATGATGCCGGCTAAATACCGGATGCTGCAATATTTCGCTGCCTCTAATTAATGTCTGCGGAATTCTTGCCTCCACTTCCACGGCCGGAACAGCTTCATCCGCCGAACGACCGGAAATACGCGCAAAAATGGCAGCAATGCATTCAATATCGCGATGAGTAGTGGTCTCATCGAGCGAAATGCCAATCGTATGTCCGATGTATCGAAAATTGAGTTCATGATCCACCGCATCTTTATGAATGCTCGCCGAAAGCTCGCCTGCATCAACACAAAGGGTGTCGAAAAAGGATGGATTCAACTGGCGGTAGCCCAGTTTCTCCAGCGTATCGGATAACGCGACGGCCAACCCGTGGATCCGGCTGGCAATGGCTTTAATACCTTTGGGTCCGTGATACACGGCGTACATGCCCGCCATAATGGCCAGCAATGCCTGTGCGGTACAAATATTGGAAGTGGCTTTCTCCCGGCGGATATGCTGCTCGCGGGTTTGCAAGGCCATTCGCAGGGCGGGACGATCCTGTGCATCTACCGAAACGCCAATGATACGTCCGGGAATGGCTCGTTTATAGGCTTCACGGGTAGCGAAATACGCCGCGTGCGGACCTCCAAAATTCATCGGCACACCGAAACGTTGGGTATTCCCCACCACCACGTCTGCGCCGAACTCCGAAGGTGGTTTCAGCAGCGCAAGGCTCATCAGATCCGCAATTACGCAGATCTTGATATTCTGCTGATGGCATTCCTCAGAAAAATCAGCATAATCATGAACCTGGCCATCCCCTGCCGGATACTGAACAATTGCTCCGAATATTCTCCCGTTTAATCCGGCCGAACGATGGTCACCCCGGATCAGGGTAATCCCAAGTGAAAGCGCACGGGTAGTGATCACATCCAAAGTTTGCGGAAAAATATCGCTGGAAACGAAATAAGAGGTCGCTTCTTTATTGGCCCTCAGCGAAAACTGCATAGCCATGGCCTCGGCGGCGGCAGTACTTTCATCAAGCAGCGAAGCATTGGCGATCTCCATGCCCGTCAGGTCAGTGATCATAGTCTGAAAATTCAACAGTGCTTCCAGTCTGCCCTGAGCAATTTCTGCCTGGTAAGGGGTGTATTGCGTGTACCAACCCGGATTCTCCAGAATATTTCGCCGGATTACCCCAGGCACAATGGTATCATAGTATCCTTGACCAATATATGAACGGAATACCTTATTACGGCTGGCAATTTGCCGGGTCCGGCGCAGGTATTCGTCTTCTGTTTCAGCAGGCGGAAGCTGTAACGGTTTATCCAACCGGATGGCCGGAGGAACCGATTCCGCAATTAATTGATCCAGGGATGACACCCCGATCTTCTCCAGCATAGCTGCTGTTTCCTCTTCTCCAGGGCCGATATGACGGTCCGCAAAGCCTCCCCTGGGAAGCGTGTTTATTTTCATGTGAAAGTTAGACTAATTGTCTCAGATATAATTGAATGGTGTTCTCAAGACCATAATACAGTGCGTCACAAACCAGCGCATGCCCAATGGAAACTTCGGCCAGTTCAGGCATCTGTTTCCGGAGATAACCCAGATTATCCAGGTCCAGGTCATGTCCTGCATTGATTTCCAGTCCCAGGGATGCGGCCAGCCGTGCTGCCTCCAGGTACGGGGCAATAGCTTCCTTCCGGTTCCGGTGATATTCGCGGGCATAACCTTCAGTATAAAGTTCAACCCGGTTGGTACCCGTTTCAGCAGCATGCCGGATCATTTCCGGCACCGGATCCACAAAAATTGAAGTCCGGATGCCCTGCGACTGCAAATGTTCGATGATCTCACGCAGGTAAGCCTTATGGCGAACCGTGTCCCAGCCGGCATTGGAAGTAATGGCATCGTCAGCATCCGGCACCAAGGTGCATTGAGCAGGTTTTACACGCTCAACCAGTTCCAGAAAACGATCATTCGGCTTGCCTTCAATATTGAACTCTGTCGTTAGCAATGGCTGCAGATCAAGCACATCCTGGTAACGGACATGGCGTTCATCAGGACGTGGATGAACCGTAATCCCTTGTGCACCAAATCGTTCACAATCCAGCGCCGCCTTTACAATATTTGGATTATCCCCGCCGCGGGCATTCCGCAGCGTGGCAATCTTATTGATATTAACTGATAACTTCGGATTTGCCATCATGTCTGCAACACACGCCCTGACTTATTATTCCCCGGTCCAGGTATTATTCCCGGGATTGACATCAGGCAGCCGATGTTCGGGATCGATGATCACTGATTTGATGGAGCTCTCAGAATCCAGGGTAAAGGTCCACTCTCCGCCTCGTTGCCAGATCTCTACCGGAAGTTTCAGAGAATGTGTTTTTCCATTGCTTTCCGTGATCAGCAAAGGCACAGGCATGGCCATTTTTTCCAGGTTCTCAATGGTGATTAAAGCTCCGTTAGCTGCATCTCCATCCACGTAGGCCACCTTGCTGACACCCTGATCCAGTGTATAGTTATTGTAGAACCAGGCCTTCCAGAACCAGTCCAGATTTTCACCCGAAGCATCTTCCATTGTCCGGAAGAAATCCAGTGGTGTTGGATGTTTAAAAGCCCAGCGTTGCATGTATGTTCTGAAAGCATAGTCAAACCGATCCTGACCCAGCACCACATCGCGCAATAACCCCAATCCCATGGAGGGCTTATAATAGGCCTCCCGGCCCAGGTTGCTTCGTTGAATTACATCGGGAACCGTCATAATGGGATCCGCTGTGGAAGGAAATATTCTGCCGGCAGAACGCTGCATGTCGATGCGGCCGCGGTGATATTCTCCGTCGTTAAAAGCTTCGGTGGAAAGCCCGTTAATAAAGGTATTGAAGCCTTCATCCATCCAGGCAAATTTACGTTCGTTGCTGCCCACGATCATCGGGAACCAAATATGCCCGAATTCATGGTCAGTAACCCCCCAAAGCCCGTTATTCTGTGCCTTCCAGCTACAGAATACGATGCCCGGATACTCCATACCGCCTACAATCCCGGCAACATTCGTGGCCACCGGGTACGGATACTCATAGAGGTAGCCGGAATAAAATTCGATCGAAGCCTTTACGTACTCCGTAGAACGGTTCCAGGAAGAGTCCGTGGCTGACTCCACCGGATATACCGACTGGGCCAGCGCGGTTTCGCCACTGGGAAGGTTGATGCGGGCTGCATCCCACACAAACGCTTTAGACGAAGCCCAGGCAATATCCCTGGACTGCTCAATCCGGAATTTCCAGGTAAGGTTGCCCTTCCCGGGGCGCGTGGCCGGATCGGTTACTTCTTCGGCCGAACGGATCATCACCGTTTCATCGCTTTTAGCAGCCTTTGCCAGGCGGCCAACCTGTTCCCTGGTCAAAACATCTTCCGGATTCAGCAATTTACCAGAACCCACAACAATGTGGTCAGCGGGCACCGTTACATTAAATTCAAAGTCACCGTATTCCAGATAAAACTCGCCTGCCCCCATATAAGGTAACACGTTCCATCCTTCGATATCGTCATAGACACACATCCGCGGATACCATTGTGCAAGTTCGTAAATGACGCCGTTCGACGTTTCCAGATATCCCATGCGGTCGGAGCCATTGGACGGAATCCTGGCTGAATATTCGACAGAAATGGTGATCTGGCCGCCTTCTGCTTCCAGGGGCTGTTTCAGCCGGATCTGCATCCGCGTATCGGCAATCACGTAATCTGCCTCGCTTTTTTTGCCTTTCTGCTCAATAGTCACCGAGCGGATCTCATAGCCGCCGTTAAAATCCGTATTTCCGAAACGGCCGCCACCTACCGGTGTAGCAGCAGTGGCCCGTGAATCGATATCGAACTGATTCTGATCCAGTTGCAGCCAAAGGAATTGCAACTGATCGGGGCTGTTATTGGTATAGCCAATGTGAACATCGCCATTGATGGCATGTTGCGTTGTGTCCAGGCTGACGTTCACCACATAATCGGCACGGTTCTGCCAATACAACGGGCCCGGTTGCCCACTGGCGCTGCGATACTGGTTTCCGTACGAATAATTGAACAGCGGATGAAAAAGGTCATGCTGGTCATAGGCCGGTTCGTCCTGAGCATTCGCAGTAAAACATACGCTACTCAGTGCAAGGCCAAAAAGAAGTAAGGCTCCTTTCTTCATATTATCAGATTTATTTGGTTAATATCGGTACCATTCGGACTTGTAAGGTCCCTCCTGGGAAACGCCAATGTAGCCGGCTTGCTTTTCGCTCAGCTCATCCAGTACCACGCCAATTTTAGCCAGGTGAAGACGTGCCACCTGTTCATCCAGGTGCTTGGGAAGGGTATAGACCTTATTCTCATAGTCGCCCCCGTTAGTCCACAGCTCTATCTGGGCCAGGGTCTGGTTGCTGAATGAATTCGACATCACAAATGAAGGATGTCCCATGGCACAACCCAGGTTCACCAACCTTCCTTCCGCCAGGACAATCAGGTCATTTCCGTCAATGTTATATTTATCAACCTGAGGCTTGATGTTTATTTTGGAGTCACCGTAGTTATTGTTAAGCCAGGCCATATCGATCTCATCATCGAAATGTCCGATATTACACAGGACAGCCTTGTCTTTCATGAGCGGGAAATGCTCCGATGTGATGATATCGCAATTACCTGTAGCGGTCACGATGATATCGGCTTCCCGAACAGCATCCCGCATTTTCTTTACCTCATAGCCTTCCATGGCTGCCTGCAGGGCGCAAATGGGGTCAATCTCTGTAACGATCACCCGGACACCTGCGCTGCGAAGGGATTCAGCCGAACCTTTTCCCACATCGCCATATCCAGCCACCACACCAACCTTGCCGGCCAGCATCAGATCGGTGGCCCGGCGAATGGCATCAACCAACGACTCACGGCAACCGTATTTATTATCGAACTTTGATTTGGTAACCGAATCGTTCACATTGATGGCCGGAACCGGCAACGTTCCTTTTTTCATCCGTTCATAAAGCCGGAGCACGCCCGTGGTAGTCTCTTCTGAAATACCTTTCAGTTCTTTCTGCAGTTCAGGGTGCTGATCCAGCACCAGATTGGTGAGATCACCTCCATCATCAAGGATCATGTTCAACGGCTTGCGGTCCTCTCCGAAATAAAGGGTTTGCTCAATGCACCAGTTATATTCCTCTTCGCTCATGCCCTTCCAGGCAAATACAGACACACCACGGGCGGCAATAGCTGCCGCAGCATGGTCCTGGGTAGAAAAAATATTGCAAGACGACCAATTTACTTCCGCACCCAGTTCCAGCAACGTTTCAATCAGCACAGCCGTTTGGATAGTCATATGCAGGCAACCTGCGATTCGTGCGCCACGGAGTGGCTGGCTTGGACCATATTGCTTCCGGATAGCCATCAGACCAGGCATTTCCGCTTCAGCCAGTTCAATCTCCTTCCGACCCCATTCGGCCAGCGCTATATCTTTTACCTTATACCGGGAAAATGAAGTTTCAATCATCGTTTTGTTTTGGTTTAAAAACACAAAGGTACATAAGTTGTTTATTAATGGCATAACAATAAGGAGCAAAAAGATATGGGAACTTACCCGGAGTACATGGTAGCGCCAATGCGCGAAGAATTGACAACAGCAGGATTCCAACAGCTGAACACCCCTGAAGAAGTGGACCAGGCCATCCAATCGGAAGGCACCGTACTGGTGGTGGTAAACTCAGTATGCGGCTGCGCAGCCGGTACAGCAAGGCCTGGCGCCGTCCTGGCCCTGGAAAAGTCGGACAAACGCCCCGAAAAAACGGTTACGGTTTTTGCCGGCATGGAAAAAGAAGCAGTAGATAAGGCTCGCGCCTATATGCTTCCATACCCGCCATCATCACCCGCCATGGCCCTATTCAAGGACGGCAAGCTGGTGCACATGATTGAACGTCACCACATTGAAGGACGTCCTGCAGAAATGATCGCCGAAAACCTGAAAGCGGCTTTCGAAGAATACTGCTAACGGCAGCGGCGCCCCTTGCCTCACACGGCAAACGGCCATCCCTGACCAACAATATAAAAGCGCGCCACTTTAACATGGCGCGCTTTTATATCATTTTAAGAAAACCTTCTATTCCAGGCCGTAAACATTTATTTCAGCCAATGAGGCAAAGAAGTTGGGGCCTTCAGTTGCTTCGTACTTAAAATACCTCCCTTTCGGATTCGAAGTAATCGCATATGTTTGGCCGTCATTCGTTCCCGGGTCCATGTCAAAGGCACCCAGGTCCGTCCAGGTAATCCCGTCGTCGCTCACATAAAATTTATGCTTTATCTGCCCGCGGTCATCATTCATACGGCGGAAAACTTCAAAACTTGAAATCGTCTTTTCCGCGCCCATGTCAATCACAAACCAGTGAGGATAACCCGGCGATCCGCCTGACCATTGGGAATGCCAGAACGTATTCAGGTCATTGTCAATAGTGGCTGAGACTAGTCCGTTGGGAGCTCCTTCAGCAGGTTCCTCGGTAGAAAAGTCAGTAATCGTCCAACCACTTTTGTCGATCAGGACCGCTGGAATAGGTGTCACTGTGAAGTCCTCACTAAATGAAAAGTCAAACTGGTCCGCAACGGTGACACGTAACACTTGTTGACCATTTTCCATACCAGGTACGGTAAATTCATCTTCGATCATGGCAGATTCAACCACCTGTGTCTTTTCTTCACCGGATTGCTCATACGTAAACTCCAGCTTAAGTTCAAGCTCCTCCGGATTATCCCAGGTTACAGTTATTCCTCCCAAAACAGGTGTAAACGCCATGCTTTCCAGGATGGGCTCCAATTCGGGCAGAGCCAAATCTTTCCAATCAGAATCAAATTTATCCAGGGAGGTTTCCTGCCCGGAGGCATCCCGGGGCGAAGGCACATAAAACGTTCGGTAGCGGATGGTTGTCCCAATCTTGTATTCAGGAAGAAAAACCGTGTCTTTCATCTCGGGAAGCGTTTTGGTCATTTCAGTTCCACCTGCATTGACGTAGGTTACTTCCGTAGCCCGCTGACTGGCATTAATGGCTTCAAACTTCACCCAGGAGCTGGCTTCGGTACAGGCAAAACCATTGACGCTTCTGGGTACAAGGTTTGACCGGAAGGTTTCTCCATAGACAGTGCCAAACACGGTCACAGGCACTGACTGGTTACCTTCCGCATCCCGGCTGAATACATCGAACTGGTAATTTCCTTCTTCCAGTTCGTCCATCATCAACCAAATGGTGTCCTGCCCCTTTGAGGCTTTGGTATAGGGAAAGGACTTCGTGCTTTCGCCCCGGTCCCAGTTCACTACAATCTCATTTACGTTAAAAGCATCCTCGATCACACCCTGGATCCGGATGCGTCCATTTCCCGGGTAGGACAGCAGGGAATCCACCTTACTGGAATAAATAATCTCCCCGTCTTCAAGATAAGCTTCGTGCAAGACATTCATATCCTTACAGGAGACTGCAACTACCATCAGGAAGAAAAGCGGTAAATAATAGGTTATCCTTTTCATGCTTTGGCCCTCCTTATTCTACAATATTGCCCCACAATGTGATCTCGTTCAGGTTGACAAAACCGGAGCCGTCCCAGGTCTCATGCACTGCCAGCCTGAAATACCTGATCTCAGGGGCACCTTCAAACGCAAACTCATCGCCGGCTTCGAAACGATCCAGATCCTCGTCAGTCATCTGGCCAATAGGCAACCCGGAAGGTTTTACCGATTCGCAATCCCGCAATTTAATCCAGTTATCCAGATTACCGTCATCCGCCGGCAGTTCTTTGGCGCCATAGACCGTAAACTTCTTTGGATTGCCATGCGAAAACGCAAAGCCGGTGTTTTGTCGCTGGTGCAGTATAAAACGGCTCAGTTTTACGGTAACTCCAAGATCAACCGTCCATATCTGCGGAAAGGGATCATCTCCCTGGGTGTGGGCAATGCCATCGATGTTATGCAGGCTTTCGTCATACCAACCTTCATAATATCCTTCCCAGGCATCCCAGCTGGTATCGTCTGACAGGATCACCTTATTGAATTTCTTCTTGTCCAGCCTTTCCTCGAACAAAGGTGTGAGCATATGACCGGGAGTCACCGGATAAATCGTATCCGAGAAGTTATCATACCGGTCACGGATCACCGCGGCAAAACGGGTGGGTTCCGAAGGATACCCCCGCAGGGAGAAACTGGTTTCAGTCTGGGAGGTATATACTGTTTCTACATTTTCCAGCAGGCCATTCTCATTCTCAGCATACAACATGATGGAAATGGGAGAATTTAACTCATTGGTCCA
>DATCYD010000378.1:0-13085 GCA_036570465.1 Anseongella sp. | reverse complement strand
TATAAAGCATGTGAGTCCCAAAATGTGGGAAGGAGACAAGATAGTAAATACGAACATTCCTGGAAAACTGATGGAAGAGGCGGGCCTGAAAAAGGAGCAGTATTCGTTGCCGGTCAAGGAAAGCCTGACGCAGAAAAAACGAAGCCCTTCCCAAAAAAAGGAAAAAAGCTCTAAACGCAGCCTCCGCGCAGGGATATAGCTGTTGATCTGAAAATGAGAAGCATGGATGAAAAGCAAATAGCAGATTTGGCCGCCTACCTGGTCACGCTCGGTTTCAAGGGCGGGAAACTGGAAGATGACTTACGAAAGGAAATTTCTTTCAACCTCCCCTCTTTTAAGGTCCACCACCATATTCCGTGGGGGGAGGAACAGATGTTTTTTGAGTTTCAGTTCAATAAAGATCAGCAGTTCGGCGCATACAGGCTGGTAGAGTATAAAGCCGTCCACCGAAGGGAAGTAGACATCGAGCATGCAGTTGTTGAGGACATCGATACACGCGAGCTGGAAGAAGCCATGAAAAAAATAAACTGGCTGGAGTACTTTGACAAAGGAAGAGAGGTCACAGATGTTTTTTCAAAGCAACTTATTGAGCTGACCATGCCCAGACTAATCCGGATCTCCTATGGGGACAGCGCGACCGGTCGAAGAATTCAACAAGAGTTAATGTTCAAGTACTGGCCGAAAGATGTTTATAAAGCACATATGACTCCGGCGGAAGGTGATCTTTCCCGAAGATACGAGGAAGAACAAATATTTCCTGCTACCGAATATGGGACCTGTAATGCAAACCTTGCATTTCATCTTCTCTCGGGACGACTTGAAGAGCTTTTTGAACAGCTTTATCCTTTCGAAATCGATGGGTATCTCGGAAAGGACCTTCATTCTTACCTGGAAGATAGGCTATCCGGCAAACCTGAGAAATTTAATATTACCTGCAGTGGCAACGAGCCGGAAGGCTTCATTGAGTTTGTTATTCCCGTAGAGTTAATAAACGGGTGGTACTGGAACGGTGGTTACACGGCCACGCTGACGATGCATCCGGAGATCAGCCATCGCATCATTGGAAATACTGACAGCAGGGAATTGGAAGAAAAAATGATGAACGATGAAATAGAAACAGTTACCTATAAAAAGTGGTTTTCAAAATATTCAGAACAAAAGGCCCATCTGCAAAGGGCGCTAAACCAAATCCGGAACAACAACCAGAACCATTGGAACCGCCTTAGCAAGAAACTGGACCTGCTCACAAACCTGAATATCTTATACGATGCACTAAACATCAGGCAGAAGCATATGCTCTTAAATGGGGTGTTCGATCGTGGTCTTGTATATTCTGACGGCGCTTATCGAACACCTTGGCTCCATCCGGCACTTTCGCATAACCAACTGAAAATGAAAGAAAAAGGGCTGCTCTATGTGGAGCAACCCAATGACATTTGGAGACAAATTCCTCTTAGTAGCCCATAGGGGAGTCGAACCCCTCTTTCAAGAATGAAAATCTTGCGTCCTAACCGATAGACGAATGGGCCATTTGGCGTTTTCCGGTCAAAGGGTGGGATGGAGCCTGATTTAAGGGCTGCAAAACCTCCCGTTGACTGGGCTGCAAAGATAGCATAAATTTGAAATCGGAAAAAATATTTTTTTGAAAACAAGAAATTCAGCTTTTCGGACTTTATAGTATAAATTTGGCCATCGTGAATATAGGGATAAACGGTTTTGGAAGGATAGGACGGATGGTCCTCCGGGAGCTGCTGCTGCGGCCCAATGTGGTGGTGCGGGCGATTAATGATCTTACCGATACGGCAACACTGGCTCATTTGTTCAAGTATGATTCTGTGCACGGGCGGTTTGCGGGTGATGTTCGACATGATGAGGGGCATTTGTATATCGATGGACGGGTGATCCGGGTATTGTCGGAACAGGATCCGTTGATGCTTCCCTGGAAGGAGCTGGAGATCGATGTGGTGATTGAGTCAACGGGGAAATTCACGATGCCTCAGGACGCGGAAAAGCATCTTCGGGCGGGTGCGAAAAGGGTGGTGTTGTCAGCGCCTCCTAAGGAAAAGACGGTTCCGACCGTGGTGTTGGGGGTTAATGATGCGTCTGCGTTTAGTGAGTCGCGAATCATTTCGAACGCGTCCTGTACGACCAATAATGTGGCTATGCTTATCAAGGTGCTTGATGATCACTGGGGGGTGAAAAGCGGGTATATTACAACCGTGCATTCATATACGGGTGATCAAAGCCTTCACGACCGGCCTCATCGTGATTTGAGACGGGCGCGGGCGGCGGCAACTTCGATGATTCCCACCACGACTGGGGCGGCTAAGGCCATTACATCAGTGTTCCCCAAATTGGAGGGCAAGTTGGGGGGGGCAGGTGTAAGAGTGCCGGTGCTGAATGGGTCCCTGACTGATTTTACATGTCGGCTGGAAAATGATACAACGGTTGAGGAGATCAATGCGGCTTTTAAGGTCGCCTCGGAAACTAACCTGAAGGGAATACTGGAATATACGGAAGATCCTATTGTTTCTGTTGATATACTGGGTAACCCGCATTCTTGTATCTTTGACGCGCAATTGACTTCGATCGTAGGGGATATGGTGAAGGTGGTGGGTTGGTATGACAACGAAAGCGGGTATTCCGCACGACTGGCTGATCTGGTGACGAGCCTCAGTTTATCATAAATTAATGAAGATGAAAACAGTAGAACAATATGATTTCTCAGGAAAAAGGGCCCTGATCCGCGTTGATTTTAACGTGCCTTTGAACGAACAGTTTGAGATTACAGATGATAACCGCATTGTGGCGGCCTTTCCGACGATTGAAAAAATACTGAACGATGGGGGAGCGGTGGTGCTTATGTCGCATCTGGGAAGGCCCAAGGGTCAGGCTTCGGACAAATTCTCTCTGAAGCATATTGTGGCGCATCTTTCGAAGAAACTGAACCGGGATGTTAAATTCGCTGCTGACTGCATTGGCGAGGAAGCTTTTGCTTTGTCGGGTAGGTTGCAATCCGGTGAGGTGCTGTTGCTGGAAAATCTCCGTTTTTACAAGGAAGAAGAAAAAGGTGATGAGGCTTTTGCTGAAAAACTCTCGCGTCATGGGGAGGTATATGTGAACGATGCGTTCGGAACAGCTCACCGGGCGCATGCCTCCACCACGGTGGTGGCTAAATTTTTTCCGGATGCCAGGATGTTTGGCTACCTGATGGCTGCTGAGTTGAAGAATGCGGAAAAGGTATTGAACAGTCCGGAGCGGCCGCTGACGGCGATCATGGGGGGGGCCAAGGTTTCTGATAAGATTCTGCTGATTGAAAGCTTGCTGGATAAGGTGGATAACCTGATCATTGGCGGTGGGATGGCTTATACCTTTTCAAAGGCTTTCGGGGGCAATATTGGCAATTCCATTTGTGAAAAGGACAAGCTGGATCTGGCCAGGGAATTGGTGGAGAAGGCGAAGCAAAAGGGGGTAAACCTGGTTCTGCCTGCAGATTGCAAGATTGCTGATGATTTTTCAAATGACGCCAATACCCGTTTTGCATCTAACAATGAGATTCCTGACGGATGGGAGGGGCTGGATATAGGACCTGAAAGTATCCAACTCTTCCGGGAGGTGGTCAAAAACTCGAAGACCATTCTCTGGAACGGTCCGATGGGGGTTTTTGAATTCGATAATTTTACTGAGGGAAGTCGCCAGGTGGCAGAGGCCATTGTAGAAGCTACCCGTAATGGCGCTTTCTCCCTGATCGGGGGAGGTGATTCAGCGGCTTGTATCGCTAAATTCGGCATGGACGATGATGTGAGTTATGTTTCCACCGGAGGAGGGGCATTGTTGGAATACATGGAAGGTAAGGAATTGCCGGGAGTAAAGGCCATCGGTTGAGGTGCCGTATTCGCGGTTCAGCTAATTCTCTACTAAGTCGCTAGATTTTACGGATTGTTCCGTAGATTTGTAACGATTCTAAATAATGCTGGATGGATTTTTTTTCGGCCTATATACTCGTAGCGCTTTGTATATTGCTGTTTTCGGTAGTTTACGCTTTGTACGCGGTGTATGCCGAACGGAAAGTTTCTGCCTTTATTCAGGATCGCTATGGTCCCATGGAAACGGGTAAATTTGGGCTTCTGCAAACCGTTGCGGACATTGCTAAGCTTCTTCAGAAAGAGAATATAACGCCTGCGGCAGCTGACAAAGTGCTGTTCATAGCAGCGCCGCTGGTGATCTTTGTTTCGGTATTCATGGGCTTTGCGGCCATGCCTTTTGCGCCGGAGGTCATTGGTTCGGCGGCTAATATTGGCGTGTTCTATATCATTGCCATCCTGGCGGTAGAGGTGGTGGGTATTCTGATGGCTGGCTGGGGATCGGGTAATAAATATGCGTTATTGGGTTCGATGCGGTCAGTGGCACAGATCGTTTCCTATGAGATTCCGGCAGGTGTAGCCATTGTTTCCGTGCTGATGATCTGCCAGACGCTCAATTTGCAGGAAATCAGCTTTCAGCAAGGAATTCTTTCTACCGAAACGATTAAATTCCTGGGTTTCTGGGATGTTTCCGATACCGGCGGGCTGCTTGCCTGGAATATTTTCAGGGCGCCTCATTTGGTGGTGGCTTTTCTGATCTATTTCATTGCTTCACTGGCTGAATGTAACCGGGCGCCTTTTGATATTCCGGAAGCGGAATCAGAATTGGTGGCAGGGTTCCACGTAGAGTATGGAGGCATTCGTTTCGGGCTTATCTTTTTGGCTGAATATGCGATGATGCTGTTGGTGTCTATGTTGGCTTCTATTCTTTGCCTGGGAGGATGGAATACCCCGTTGCCGAATATTGGCGGATTGGAACTGGCTACCTGGACCACAGGGAACATTTGGGGTGTTTTCTGGTTAATATTTAAATCATTCGGACTGGTAGCGGTACAGATGTGGGTACGGTGGACATTACCTCGTTTGCGGGTAGATCAGTTGATGAGTTTTTGCTGGAAAGTGTTGATCCCGGCGGCTTTCTTGTGCATGTTCGTTTCAGGTATCTGGAGATTACTGGTTATGAATTGAGGCTGCAAAAGCAGATTCGATTATGAGTGTTAAAAATCCCATATGGAATTCACTTGTTACCGCCTGGAAAGGATTGAAGGTGACCCTGGATCATGTTTTTCATTCCGGAAAGAAGCGGAAGCCACAGGGAGTAGCAGAGGATAACTATTTCAAACAGCAGGAGGGGCTTGTAACCATTCAGTATCCCCGCGAAAAGATACCGGTTCCGGAAACGGGACGTTACCAGCTTCATGTGGAGATCGACGATTGTATCGTTTGCGATCTTTGCGCAAAGATTTGCCCGGTGGATTGCATTGATATTGAGGCTGTCAAGGCGGTGGAAGATATGGGGGTTACGTCCGACGGTACCCGTAAACGGCTGCACGCTGCCTTGTTCGATATTGACATGGCCAAGTGCATGTACTGTGGACTTTGTACCACTGTTTGCCCTACAGAATGTATCATTATGACTGACACATACGATAAAAGCGTATCCGATATGCATGAATTGAATTACAAGTTTTCGGAAATGACACCCGAAGAGGTGGCCGATAAAAAGCGTTTGCTGGAAGAAAGCAGGAAACCCAAGCCAGATTCTGCGTCTTGATAACGATCTTTTATATCCTTGCAGCGATCATGCTGATGGCAGCTCTTTACGTGGCTGTCTGCAGGGATGTTGCACGTGCTATTTTTTGCTTCTTTGGCGTCCTGTTCGCTCTGGCGGGTTTGTATATTTTTGCCCTGGCGGACTTTATTGCCGTAACCCAGATCCTGGTTTATGCAGGCGGTGTGATTGTCCTGATGGTCTTTGCCTTGATGCTGACAGATAAGCAGTTGCTTGAAATTATCCGGATGGAAGGAAATACCGGTCCGCGACTCTTTCGAGCCCGGGCGTTACCCTCGGTCATGCTGTGCCTTGGTGTGCTGGCGGTGTTGCTGCAGGTGGTCATTTCCATTGACTGGACTTCTCTCAGCTGGATGCAACAGGCAATTCCATCCGGCGACCAGATCAGCGGAAAGGAAAACATGGTAGAAAACATAGGCATTAACCTGATGACCAGGTATTTGTTGCCATTTGAAGTTATTTCCGTTTTTCTCCTGGCCGCCCTGATCGGCGCTGCCTATCTTGCCCGCGGAAGAAAAACAGCATCCCAAAACCAGCATCCAGAAACCAGAAACTAAACTATGGTTCCATTATCCCATTTTCTGATCGTCAGCGCCATCCTTTTCTGCATTGGTTTATACACTGTGTTTTCACGGAAAAATGCTGTGCTGGTGTTGATCGGAATTGAGTTTATGCTGAATGCCGCCATCCTGAACCTGGTTGCCTTTGGCATGTACGACCGGATTGATAACGAGGGGCAGGTGTTCGCTATATTTGCTATTGTACTTGCCGCAGCCACAGTTGCGGTGGCCCTGGCCATTATTATTAATGTGTATTCTCAATATAAAACCATTGATCCCGACAAGGTCAAGGATATGAAGTATTAACAGGAGGAAGCGACATTGACAAACTTTGCTTCGGAAAACAGTACTCTTTTGCTATTGGCACTGGCGGCCTGGCTGCTGCCCTTCCTGTCCTTTGTCCTGTTATTATTCTTTGGCAAAAAATTACCCGGAACAGGGGACTGGTTGTCCGCCATTTTTACCGGACTGGCCTTTGTGGCTTCCATACCGGTGGTCCTGGCTGTTTTTGGCACCGCCGGCGCGGGTGATGGCGCTCTGCTCCGGTTTGAATTTGAATGGTTCCGGATTGGGGAAACAATTATTAACGGCAGTTTGGTTCTGGATGATTTGTCGGTGCTGATGCTGGTACTTGTCACCTTTATTTCCTTGCTAGTGCATGTTTATTCCATGGCTTATATGAAAGATGACCCCAGGTATCACCGTTACTGGCCTTACCTGAGTCTGTTCGTTTTCGCCATGCTGGGCCTGGTGCTTTCGGGCAATTTACTGATCACCTACATGTGTTGGGAGCTGGTGGGGGTAGCCTCTTACCTGATGATTGGATTTTGGTTCGAACGTCCGCGGGCGGCGTTGGCCAGTATGAAATCATTCATCGTAAACCGAATTGGTGATATTGGATTCCTGGTGGCGTTGATGTCCTTGTTCAGCCTGGCGGGCACCTTTGATATTGTCGAACTGAACCGGCAGGTGGGGGCCGCGCTTCCCGCAAACGATATTCGCATATACCTGGCTGCCGTTGGTCTGGCGCTTGCCGCCTTTGCAAAATCGGCGCAATTTCCGCTGCATACCTGGCTGCCGGACGCCATGGAGGGCCCCACGTCGGTTTCTTCGCTCATTCATGCGGCAACAATGGTCGCAGCAGGCGTTTTCCTGCTTGCCCGCTTATTCCCCTTGTTTCCGGGTGTTATCCTGGATGTAATCGCTATTACCGGAATATTTACCGCCTTTTTGGCAGCAACGGTGGCCATTGTGCAGTACGATATCAAAAAAGTGCTGGCTTATTCCACCATTTCGCAGCTTGGATTTATGATGCTGGGGATCGGTACCGGGTATTACGAAGGCGCGTTGTTTCACCTGGTGACCCATGCTTTTTTTAAGTGTTTGCTATTTCTGGGAGCCGGAGCGGTGATTCACCATATTCACGAGGTGAAGCATCATCACAAACTGGAGATAGGCGAACAAGACATGCGTATTATGGGGGGCCTGCGGAAAGAAATGCCGGTTACTTTTTGGGTTTATACATTCGCTGCCGCCGCCCTGGCAGGATTGCCTTTCTTTTCCGGCTTTTTATCGAAAGAAATGATCTTGCTGGGCGCCTTCGGATGGGCCGGTGACAAAGGTGGTTTATGGATCCTGGTACCCTTTGCCGCAGTACTCACTTCCCTGCTTACTGCCTGGTACATTGGTCGTCAGTGGACTCTGGTATTCATGGGGCAATTCCGGACGCCGGCTTTTGAACATATCCGGGAAGCCAGCCTGATGATGAAGGTTCCAATGATAATCCTGGGCGCACTGACGGTATTCATCTGGTTTTCACTGAATCCTTTCAGTACATCAAATATTCCACTGGTTTCAGCTTTGTCAGGGGGCGCTGAGGGCGTTCATTATACCACTTCTGTTGGTGCACCTGCGCTGGTATCCTGGGGGTTGTTGCTGCTGGCTGTAGCGGGGCTTCCGGCTGTGCTATATGCAGCTTACCGTAAATTCTCTGTTGGTCCGGAAACAGTAAGCAGTGGAGGCACCGGGTTTACCCGTTTTTTGGCCAACGGCTGGTACCTCGATACCATTTATAACACTATTTTTGTGCGCCCGGTACTGTTGCTGGGAAATATCGCGCAGATGCTGGATGAAAAACTGGTGGACGGCTTCCTGCATTTGCTGGAACGGTTGACGAGGGGGCTTTCAAAGTTTGTGGCCTGGTTTGACAAGTACATTGTGGATGGCCTGGTCAATGCCCTGGGAACCCGGGTCCGTTCAGCGGGTGACTTTTTCCGGGGCTTTCAAACAGGACGGGTGCAGCAATACATGGCCCTGTCTGTATTTGGACTAATTATTTTATACCTTATCAAGATATTGCTCGAGAAATGAACTGGCTTTCGATCATCATATTTTTGCCGGTAGCCTTTTTGGTCCTGATCCTGCTTCTGCCGGAACGGTTCAGGGAATGGTACCGCTATATCACACTAGGAACGGCCTTGCTGCAAACCGGCATCGCCTTTGTTATTTACGCCGGATTTAACCGCAGCCAGTCGGGAATGGGTATCGATGGTTATCAGCTGGTGGAAAAGCTGCCCTGGATTCATCTGGAGCTTGGAAGCCTGGGCCGGCTGGAAATTGACTATTTCCTGGGGGTAGATGGTCTCAGTGTGCCATTGCTGATCCTTTCTGCCCTTGTCATGACTGCCGCGGCCATTTCTTCCTGGGAGATCAAAAAAAATCTGAAAGGCTATTTTGCCCTGTTCCTGCTGATGGACGCCGCCATTATGGGCGTTTTTTGCGCCCTGGACTTCTTCCTGTTCTATGTCTTTTACGAGCTGATGCTGTTGCCCCTGTATTTCCTGATAGGAATGTGGGGCGGACCGCGCCGGGAATATGCTGCGCTGAAGTTCTTCCTTTATACCCTTTTTGGGTCTGTATTCATGCTGCTGGTTATTGTAGGCCTGTATTTTTCGGTAAAAGATCCCGTGACAGGGGCCTATACCTTCAACATGCTGCACATGATGAATCCGGCGAATTTTGTGGACGGCGCCGTTTTTAGTCCGGCCGTGGTCGAAACCATCTTTGGAGTGCCGGCCAGGCTACTTGGATTCGCGGTGATCTTCGTCGCCTTTGCCATTAAAGTGCCGGTGGTGCCGCTGCACACCTGGCTGCCAGACGCCCACGTCGAGGCGCCGACGCCCATTTCCATTATCCTGGCGGGACTGCTTCTGAAAATAGGAGGGTACGGGATCCTGCGAATCTGTTTCGGGATCTTTCCGGACGCGGCTGTGCATTTCAGCTGGTTCATTGGCATGCTGGGCGTGATCTCCATTTTATACGGAGCGCTCAACGCCCTGGCCATGAAAGACCTGAAAAAGATGATCGCCTATTCGTCGGTCTCACACATGGGCTTTGTGCTGCTGGGATTCGCTTCCTTTACCGTCGAAGGAACTTCCGGCGCTGTTATGCAAATGGTTAGCCACGGAATTCTTTCCACCATGTTATTCTTCCTTGTCGGCGTGATCTACAACCGCGTCCACGACCGGTTTATTCCCAATTTCCGCGGCCTGGCCGGACATATGCCTCACTATGCGGCCTTTGTCATGGTGGCTTTTTTCGCTTCCCTGGGGCTTCCGGGCTTTTCCGCCTTTATTGCAGAGGCCTTTACCCTGATCGGTACTTTCAATTCCGCCAGCGTGAATGCCTTGCTTCCCCGCTGGATGGCCATTGCCGGATCCCTGGGAATCCTGATGAGCGCGGCTTATTTTCTTTGGACATTGCAGCGTATGTTCTTCGGTACTACCCGTTTTAAGGGTGGAGAAAGCTGGAGCAAGCAGTTGTCTGATCTTCGTCCCATAGAATGGGCGCTGCTGCTTCCGATGGCCCTGTTGAGCTTGGTCCTTGGTGTATTCCCTTCATTGTTCTTTAATTTCAGCAACGCTACCATAGCCACTCTCGTGCAGGAACTGTATAAAACCGGCATGCAACAGCTAAACATCCTTCAATACTAAGAGGAAATGAAGGAAATGCTGCCCCATATCAGTAAAAATGTAGAAGAAGTCCTGGGTAGCCTTGGCTTTTTTCTACCTGAATTACTGTTGGGAGCGCTCTTTCTGCTTCTCATTCTGGCCGATCTGCTGCTGGGCCGGCGTTATAAAAATGGTTCTCCCATTATCGCTTTTGCGGGTGTGCTGATCATTACCCTGATTACCTGCTTTCAGTTTGAAGATGCCGGAAAGGTGTTTTTCGGGGGAATGCTGCACCTGAGTGTGTTCGCCCTGCTGCTAAAGATACTTTTCGGCGTGGGAATGCTTCTGGTCATCACTTTTGCCGTTCGGGACTTCAGGATTCGGCATAATGAAAAAGGCTGGGGCGATTTCTTTTCGTTGCTGGTGGCAGTGCTGCTTGGTCTGAACCTGATGGCCATGTCATCAAACCTGCTGATGGTTTTTCTGTCCATCGAAATGGTGTCGATCTGTTCCTATATCCTGGTGGGTTACACCACACGGGAGCGGCTGGCGGCCGAAAGTTCCATGAAATACGTGCTTTTCGGAGCTGTTTGTTCAGCGGTGATGCTCTATGGCATTTCCCTGCTTTATGGTCTCACCGGAACCCTTCAGCTTAACAGTGAATTCACCACCCGCCTGGCTGCCACCGATGCGCTGGCCGCCGGTTTGGCCCTTTTTACTACTCTGGCTGGTTTTGGCTTCAAGCTCTCCATGTTTCCCTTTCACTTCTGGGTGGCCGACGTTTATGAAGGCAGTACCAACTCGGTACTGGCCTTTCTGTCCACCTTACCGAAGGCCGCGGGGGTTGGGGTGCTGGTCCAGTTCATGCACGCCACTTACGGCTTCGACTGGGCCACCTGGCTGGCCGTATTTTCGATCATCACCATGACCATCGGGAACTTCCAGGCCCTCTGGCAAGACAATCTGAAGCGGATGCTGGCCTATTCCTCTATCGGCCATTCCGGGTTTCTGCTAATGGGGCTGGCCGCCTTCTCCCAAACCGGAGAAATGGCCGTGTACTATTACCTCGTAATCTATACCCTGACCAATATCGGCGCCTTTGTGATCATTGGCATGCTGGCGAATATCCTCCACAGCGAAAACGTAAACTCCTATAAAGGCCTTGGCTTTAAAATGCCCGTCGTATCGGTCTGCTTCGTGATCTTGCTGATGAGCCTCATCGGCATCCCGCCCGCCGGAGGCTTTGTGGCTAAACTACTCCTGTTCTCAGCCGCGCTCGAAGGCTATGGCTCCGACGGCAACATCCTATTCCTCCTGATGATGATCGCCGGCGCCATCAACACGGTGGTGGCCCTGTTCTATTACCTGAAAATCCCCCTCAACCTTTTCCTGCGGAAAAACGAAGGCATGGTCATCGTGGCCCGCGGCCACCTGCTCCTGAAAGCCGTGATCGTCACCCTCACCGCCCTCACCGTCCTTCTTGGCATCTTTCCCGAGCTGGTAATGCGGTACTTTGAGGGGTAGTTAATGCTGTATCAGTACTTGCTGCATATCCGTATTACTCCCGTCCGAAACGTGTAAATAATACATACCAGCTGTGAGGTCAGAAGTATTGAACGTTACATTGCTGCCCACGGTGGTCTCCGCCGACCGGACCGCGCGGAACATATAATCGTAAAGCGTTATTTTTAATGCTTTCTCCGAAATCGCAGGAGTGTTTTCCAACGCACTTGATGTCTGCTGTCTAAACATAATCGTCATGCTATTATCTGCCGGGTTGGGAGCGACCAGGTAATTGATACCAATTCATCCTGAAAGAGGCCAGGTGTATCATCGGCATCCGTATTTAATCTTCTGAAATCCTCGTTGAGTACGTCTATTTGCGATTGTATCTGAGTGTTGCTTAAATTTTCGGCTGCGGTGTTCCATAGAATATGCACGACTACCGGGATCAGTATAATATCATTATTGGCAAGGAGACTTTGCTGTTCTTGTATGCTTTTGCTCTTATTAAGCAGCGATTGATGTAAGGTGCGAACGCGATCGTTAAATAGTTGAAGTTTTTCCTGTTGCGCGTTCGATAAGCCAGTCGGCTTGAACTGGGTCCCGCATTTTTCTTGCGCCTTTGCCTGAATGAAACATAGATTAGCAAGGATCAGAAAAAAGAGTAAACGTCTTATCATAACTGTTTGATTTTTGATTGAGGTTATTGTTGTTGGTGATTATTTATGATTTTGTATTTTTTAAGTTCCATCGCATGGGCCGCTAACTTAATGGCACCTGGATTTGGATAGATTTTCGATTCGAGGTCGCAAATTATTTCGACACCATCATGCTTTAGTTCCTCCGGAAAATCATAGCATTCAACATATCGAATACCGCTTTTTAGTCGATCGGGATTGTCGACATCAATCCAAAGCACCCAATTATTAACTGCTTCACTCCATGCCATATTGCCTTTTAGATTTTTCAAGAGTTTGCCTTTAGTTTCACAGACTGGGATGGAATCGTCCTGTTCCGGAACTACGGTATCCAAGTTGTTTTGACAGGTAAACCCGCTGAAGACCAGGAACAACGAAATAGCGCCAAGTAGATTTAACTTTTTCATGATAACAAGTTTTAAATTGATAACGGTTAGTTTTTCGAGGCCCTTATTCAGATACCTTGACGATCTTATATTTTTTTAGTTCAACAATCCCGGCTGCCAGCTTGTAAGGGTTTGGAGATTCAGATGATATCCTGTGCGCTATATCACCGATGATTTCAATCCCGTTTTTTTGCAATTCCTCCGGGAGCCCGCTGCAATCGTGCAGGGGAAAGCCATCATAATCGCCGTTATTCTCATTGTCTATCCGAAGTACACAGTCGTTAAGAGACTCACTCCAGCTTACTTGCGCCCTTAGGTTCCTTCTAAGATCTC
>DATCYD010000377.1:0-3548 GCA_036570465.1 Anseongella sp. | reverse complement strand
AACGCGGATGTGGTCGGGGACATAAACCCAATCACATCCTTCCGGAATTTGAGGTGGGCTAAAATCACCCGCGGCTATTGTCATATCATACAAGGGAACGCTGTTTTCGAAAGGGATAAGCGGAGTTCCTTGTTCTTTTTCCGCTACAAGCAGCTCGGGTTCAGCTGATAGCACAAAAGTGGGAATATGTCTGGCAAAATATGCACGCAGATTCTCATCGCAGACGTATATGTAAGTGCCATTGATGCCACGAAGCAGCAGAGTTTGATAGATATTTAGAATAAAAGCCTTTAGTTCGGCCGGATCAGTAATCGTTTGCTTTCCATTCCTG
The DNA here is from genome assembly GCA_036570465.1 of Anseongella sp. Taxonomy (GTDB): domain Bacteria; phylum Bacteroidota; class Bacteroidia; order Sphingobacteriales; family Sphingobacteriaceae; genus Anseongella. The sequence continues at coordinate 3,217 of DATCYD010000377.1, read as the reverse complement.
TCGTGGTAATTTTCTTTACGAATAACTATTGCCCGTTTTTTGGGGTCATAGCTGATCTCTTCTCCAAAAATAACACCGGTGTAGTTAATATCGTACCCTTGAACAGTATGAATACAGCCCACCTCTTCGAGCGCATTTGAAGAATTGAGCCAATCATTGGAAACACTGTTCCACCGAAGCTCGACGCCGTCAATACGGATATCCAAAGCTGTCTTATCATTCTTTGATATCCATGGCCAGGCGTATCCGGCCACTAATCTCGCAAGTCCGTGATCCTTTTCCTTTGCTTTAATTTCCCCGATCATTTCCCGGATACTATTGAATAGCATAAACTCGTAGTTTTTAAAAAACGGCTTGTCCTCCTTCCTGAGACGAGAGTTCAACAGGTTTTTAACAAAGTCAACATAACTCCTGCCTCCCCTAACCCGAAACTGTGATCGCAGCTGCTCTATTTTGGTTCGTACATGATCTTTTAGTTTATCAAAGTCTTCTTTTCGGACATCGGATGGCTTAATCGACTGATCTTCGTCATAGAAAAATACAGCCTTCGGACATCGCATTAATATCCAGTCCAACTCGCTGCTGCTGCTCTTATGCAGACCCAACTGTTTGCAAACTTTGTCAAAGACACCAAAGTAAGTTCCCAGATTCACCCGCCGGCGCAGGCGATGCGACTCATCTACCAAAACCAGATCATAATTGTTCTTAACCACTTCCGAGGGTCCGATCACCATCTTTGCATTTAACCCCCTAATGTGTTTGAATACTTTCTTTATCGTATTCCGAAAGGACGCCATTGGAATAACCAATGCCATTTTAGGTGCCGGGTATTTCTGTTTCAGCTTGCGGACAAGGTCTACGAGCACCTTATCATCGCTTTCAAAACCAGCAAAATTAAATTCTTCAATCGGAGTGTGCATTAACTTAAAAAGATAAGTGGCCATAATAGTCTTACCCGTTCCCGCGCCACCCTCAATAACAACATTTTGGAAATCATCATTGAGAATAGCATTAATTATTAAGACAATACCTTCCTTCTGCTCCCGGCTGAGGGTCTTGTACGGTGAGTACTTAAACAGATCGGAATTATCGATATGCGCGATAGAATGTTTTACTACTCCAAGCGAGCGCAACCGATGCCACACAGCGCCGAACATCGGATGGTAAATCTCTTCTTTTTGGTAATAGGTATGATTGGCAAGGCCAAAATTATCGTTTAACAGCAAGTACTTCCCATCTCCGGAAATATATTTTATCAGATTGGCCTCCAGATCAAGCGTTGCGGATTTATTGAACTTATCACTGCAGATCAGGTAAACCGATGAAAGCACGCCCTTTTTAGTGTGCTTCAAATGAGTTTTGAAACGGGAAATGGCATCAGTAGTTTCACCAATATAAGCTTCGTGAACGGGATCATCATTCAGAATATACACAACCGGCCATAAATTTTGTGCATAATCAAAATCTACAAGCCGACCGGGAAGCTGAGAATTAAAATGAAACCGGTCTATTACAAATTCATCCCCCTCGCTCATAGTTCGGTGTACTTCCGGGCATTACCTTTTGCCTTGTCAACCGGGTATTTCTTACTATTCTGTTCGATCTTTTCACTAACTATTTGGCCGACATCCAAATCATACTTAGCAGCCAGTTGCAAGGCATAAGCAAACACGTCGGCTAATTCATCCTTGACCTTTTCGGCATCGGCATCCTCGGGCTTCTTCCATAAGAAAAGTTCGTTCAGTTCCGCAGCTTCTATGCTAATGGCCAGCGCAAGATCCTTGGGATTATGAAACTGATCCCAGTCCCGTTCTTTTGCAAATTGCCGTAATTTTTCTATGAGGCCTTGCCAGTCTTTCATTCGTATGCGCTTTAGCTATTGGAACTTAAATATAGAAAAAATATCTACCATCCAGGTCCCCTGCAGCTAGTTGAATGCAAGTCCGGCGCGCCAGCCTAACCTTCAGACGTTATACCCACCGTCAATGGTAAGCGCAGCTTCGCCGCCAAATTCCTGATATCTCGGAAAGGATGCTGGTTTCGCAACTGAGGGAACTGGAATCCGACCTGCTGGTAAACCGGATAGTTTACGCGGAAGTTCCTCCGAGGGTAGAATACGAATTAACCCCTTTGGGCGAAACCATGCGCCCCATGTTCTCCAGTATCTCCGAGTGGGGCGAGATGCACCGCAGTACGACAGCTTAATCGTTGAAATTCGTACTTCCGTTCATTTGGCGCAATCTACCGGAATTTAGTCGCATAAGCCCCTTTTTGAAATGAGGTTTTCTGGCTAGCTTGCATTCACACAATAATCAAATACTTAGCGCTATGCGAAAGCTCATCATGTGGAATATTATGACGCTCGACGGCTATTTCGAGGGCGAAAAAAACTGGGACCTCTGGTTTCACGAAACTGTTTGGGGCGAAGAATTGAAAACCCTTTCTTTAGAACAACTGCACACCGCGGACTTTCTCGTATTCGGCCGTATAACCTATGAGGGAATGGCCGCCCACTGGCAGTCCGCCACCGGAGAAATAGCGGAATTAATGAATGAAATTCCAAAGATCGTCTGCTCGCGAACACTGAACCAGGCGAGCTGGAATAATTCCACGCTTATCAAGGAAAACGTATCCGGGGAAATTGCGAACATGAAAGCCGCCGGAGACAAAGACATGTATATTTTTGGCAGCGCCAACCTGTCGGAAACATTTATCCAGGACGATCTTTTTGATGAACTCCGGATAGGCATCGCACCGGTAATTGCGGGCAAAGGCAGAAGCATATTTCCCAAAGGGCTGCCTCAACGAAAACTGTCGCTGACCGGCACACAGCCGTTGGAAAATGGCGGGATAGTTTTAACTTACGGTCCCCCAAAAGCAAATTGACATGGAATAGTGAACCAAGCCTCATAATGTCTCTGCTTGTTCCATCGTTGTTTCCACCCCAATTTCGCCCGTCAAAATCTTATGTACTGGACAGGCGTTGGTCACAGCCAGCCGACAGTACGCTTAGCGCTTCCGGCAGTGAACCAACAAAGTTGACTTGCCGGCCCTGATTGCTTTCACGAATGAAATCTTTCAGGCTCTGGCCGGGATACTTGTCAAAACTGCCCACAATGGCCAGCCGCATGCGATAATTGGAAAACTTCTGCAAAATGTCGCCTGCCAGTTTATTTTTGAGGTGGAAAAATGCAGGGCTGAGCGCGTTTTCGTGAAG
>DATCYD010000376.1:0-10965 GCA_036570465.1 Anseongella sp. | reverse complement strand
ATCGTCCGCCAGGGTAAGTAGCATTTTACGGAAATTCTCAGCCTGCAGCGATGAAGTATGATCGAATACCCCGGATATTTTAGTTAGTCCGTCAATAATATGGGCGCATTTTGGCCCGAACTCCCGGTCGATTTCTTCGAGCGTAAGATCGGTATCTTCTACAGTGTCATGAAGCAGGGCGCATACGATGGATGTGGTGCCCAGACCGATTTCTTCGGCACAGACCTGGGCAACGGCAATGGGATGATAGATATACGGTTCTCCGGATTTGCGCCTCATTTCTTTATGCGCCTCCATTGATTTTTCAAAAGCCTTCCTGATCAGCCTCTTATCACCCCTTTGCAGTGTGGGCTTGCAAGCTCTCAACAGCGCCCGGTAGCGCTTTAGGATCTCTCTCTTTTCCGCCTCCAGGTCAATAACTAATTCCGGCATATATTCTATCACGTAAATCGTCTAAAGTGGTAACATTCAAGTACAAAAATCGTTTTTATGCAGGCACCAATATAACAATTATGTACATTTGTACTAAAATAAGCGAGCGAAGTGGTACGTAAAATTATCGGGTTGTTTCTTTTTTTACTTTTGAGCATGGTTCAGGCTCCTTCATCCATGGCTCAGACTGCTCCTTCCGGCGGAAATTCTTCCATATCCGGCGAGGAGGCATCAGCCGATACCATCCCACACCTGTTGCTGGATCCTGTATTTGTTACCGGAAAGCTGGTGTTTAAAAATCGCCGGGAAAGGGTACGTTACACAAAATTGCGCCGCGATGTACTGAAAGTACTCCCGTACGCCAAATTCGCCGGAAAAAAATATCGCGAAATGGAATACGAGCTCATCAGCGCGAAGAACGAAAAAGAACAAAAGAAAATCATCGATGCTATTGAACAGGATATCAAGGATAATTTCGAAAAAGATCTCCGAAAACTGACCATCACCCAGGGTAAGATCCTGATCAAACTCATCGACCGTGAAACCGGACGCACCGGTTATGTGTTATTACAAGAATTGAAGAGCAGGTTCACTGCATTTTTCTGGCAATCAGTGGCAAGGGTTTTCGGGCATAATCTGAAAGATCAATATGACCCTGAAGAGGAAGAAGAAATAGAAAAGGTGATCCGTTCGGTAGAAATGGATCGGTATTATCAGCTTTATAATGGACAAAACTATCTTCAGGTTCAGTATAGAAAAGATCAACGGACAGAAAATTAGTCTCTCGGAATACCGTGGAAAAGTGTTGATGATCGTCAATACGGCTACTGAATGCGGATTCACCCCCCAGCTAAAGGAACTTGAAGAATTATATCAAAAATACCGCAACCAGGATTTTGAGATCATCGCCATTCCTTCCAACGATTTTGGAAAACAGGAACCCCGTGAGAATCAGGAGATCATGGAATTTTGCCGGGTGAAATACGGAACTACCTTTCCGGTTTTCTCCAAACTCACCATAAGGGGGCCTGACACCCATCCATTGTACCAATTTCTAAGTGACAAAAAGCAAAATGGAAAAGTCAAAGCCTCTCCATTATGGAATTTCCATAAATACTTGATTGATAAGGATGGAATGGTTGCTGACTTCTTTTATCCCTTTACTAAACCTACCTCCAAGCGAATCAGGAAAAGGATTAACCGCCTGCTTCGCGAATCCAATACCAGCAAATCATGAAATTAGATATACTTGTACTCGCAGCTCATCCTGACGATGCTGAACTAGGTTGCGCCGGTACCATCGTTAAATATTCCCAAACCGGGAAAAATGTGGGAGTCATTGACCTTACCCGCGGCGAACTGGGCACACGGGGCAGCGCCGAGATCCGTGACGGAGAGGCCGCCGCCGCCGCAAAAATTCTTGGACTGGCTCACCGCAGTAATATGAATTTCGCAGATGGTTTTTTCGAAAACAGCAAGCCAAATCAGCTGGCGCTCATCCAACGAATCCGTCAATACCGCCCGGACATTATCCTGGCCAATGCCCCTCATGACCGTCATCCCGATCACGGAAGGGCAGGGCAATTGGCTTATGACGCCTATTTCCTTTCCGGCTTGAGAAAGATCGAAACCGAACACGATGGCCGCCTGCAAGAAGCCTGGCGCCCCGGACTGTTCCTGCATTACATTCAAGACCGGCTGCTACGACCGGATATCCTGGTGGATATTTCCCAGCATATTGAAACAAAAAAACAAGCCATCCTTGCCTTTGGATCCCAATTCCACAACCCCGGCTATAAAGAGGATGAACCGGAAACCTATATATCCGGTTCGGGCTTCCTGGATGCCATCCTGGGCCGCTCCGCTGAATGGGGAAAAACCATTGGTGTAGCTCATGCCGAAGGCTTTGTAAGCCCGCGTCTGCTTGGAGTCAAAGATCTCTTTGACCTGGTGCTGGGTTAAGCGTGACCCTGCAATCCGTTATCAAGGGACGTTTCATTGGAAATTCTGGCTGAAGTTTTGTTGCATATTCTTTACAAAAGAAAGGAGTTTCCCATGAACATGATCCACAAAATGGAACTATGGGGTGATCATCACCATCCCATGTGGCTGGACATTGTACGCATCTTCCTGGGGGTAATCCTGTTAATGAAAGGCTTATATTTTCTCACCAACCGCGATGCCGTGCAAGCGATCATGGAAAGCCAGCTGGGCTTTGCCGGCTGGATGAGCATCCATTATGTTGCATTCGCCCACCTGGTTGGAGGGGTGCTGGTCGTTTTCGGTCTGCTCACCCGCCTGGCGGCAGCCGTACAGGTTCCTGTTCTGATTGGCGCCGTTTTCCTGGTAAACCTGCGACAGGGTCTCTCGCCGCTCAACTCGGAATTATGGCTTTCGATCCTTGTATTGCTATTGCTGGTCGTATTTCTTATTATCGGTTCAGGACCGCTTTCATTGGATCAATGGCTGCGGACGCATAAGGATCGGTAACGGCAGCAATAGGAGGGGTTATGGGAGCATAGCAATGGGGGAGTTTCGGTGCCGCACAGCAGCTTGTTATCCGGCTTCACTGCGCTTTCATTAGAAAGAGATATCAGAAAGGCACTTCATCGTCATCCATGTCATCCATTTTAGACGGAAGGATGATCGTACCCGGAGACTGGGAATCGAAGGAAGCCGACGGAGAAATGCCTGAAAGCGGCCCATAACCGCCATCCGTAACATAATGTTCCTCCCAATCGGTGAATTTAACGTATTTGTTAATGTATCGCAGATTCACATCAGTTACTTCCCCATTCCGGTGCTTGGAAATAATGATCTCAGCAAGGCCCTGGGTAGGCATGCCCTCTTCGTTTTCCGTTAACCCATAGTATTCGGGGCGGTTGATAAAAATAACCATATCGGCATCTTGCTCAATGGAGCCGGATTCCCGAAGGTCGGAAAGGATCGGGCGGCGGTTGCCTCCGCGTTTTTCTACTTCCCGGCTCAACTGGGAAAGAGCGATAACGGGAACATCCAGTTCCTTGGCAATGGCTTTCAGGCCGCGGGAAATGGAGCTGATTTCCTGCTCGCGGTTACCGGTGCGGTTGTTGTCCATCGATCCTTTCATGAGCTGGAGGTAATCGACTACCACTAACTCAATATTGTGTTGCGCCTTCATTCGGCGACATTTTGCGCGTAATTCAAAAATACTGAGGGCGGGGGTATCGTCGATAAAAATGGGGGCCTCAACCAGTTTTCCAATCTTCGCATGCAACTGCTCCCATTCGTAAGAGGCCAGGTTTCCCTTTCGCAGTTTGTCTTGTGGCAGCTCGGCTTCTCCAGAAATAAGCCGGTTCACCAGCTGCACAGAAGACATCTCAAGTGAGAAAAAAGCAACCGGTTTGCCGAAATCGACCGCAGCATTCCGCACCGCGCTTAAGACAAAAGCTGTTTTACCCATGCCTGGACGAGCAGCCAGAATAACCAGGTCAGAGTTTTGCCAGCCGGAAGTAATCCGGTCAAGTGCGCTGAAACCAGTTGGCACGCCTGTGAGGCCGTCTTCCCGCTTCATCATTTCCTCGAGGTGCTCCAGCGAACGTTTAACCAGGCCAGACATGGAATCGAAATTGCGACGCAAGTTCGATTCGGCAATTGAAAAAAGGTTTTTTTCAGCTGCGTCCAGCAATTCGAAAACATCACTTGTTTCTTCGTAGGCACTGTTGATGATCTCTGTAGAAATGCTGATTAGCCGGCGTTGGATAAATTTCTCGGAAATAATGCGGGCATGGTATTCAATATTGGCAGCCGAAGCTACCCTGTTGGTCAGCTCCGTAATATAAAAGGCGTCGCCGACAAAATCCAGTTCGCCGCTTTGCCGAAGACGCTGGGTCACGGTCAGAATATCAATGGGCTGCGTTTTCTCGAAAAGATGCTGTATGGATTCGTAAATCTTTTGGTGACTATCCTTATAGAACATTTCAGGCTTCAGAAATTCAATCACCTTGGTAAGGGCATCTTTTTCAATCATAATTGCGCCCAACACCGTTTCTTCCAGATCCACCGCCTGGGGAGGAAGCTTCCCCAGCTGGGTGCCTGAGGCTTGTGGTTTTAAAAATCGTCTCTCGGAAGAGTAAGATTCGTCACGCATATATGATTTATCACCTTGCATTATTCGGTTTTTGTTAGCCTGAAGGGACAAATATATCCAAATAGGGTAACCATGATTTTGAAATTTATAAACATTCCCTTAACACTATGAAAACCTAAACGGACCTGCCGCCCTGCTTCCCGCTTCTAATTTCCACAACGAATGTTCATAAAATGTTGATAACTTTTCCAGACTGTCTTTGCGGATAAAAATAAGCATTATTTTATGAACAACGGGAGCAATGTGGATAACTCCTGACCTGTGAATAAACCAATTATCCACCAATCTGAAGGTGATAAATTTGTTTAAATTTTAACTGATTATAAATCAGCGGCGAGCGGGTTCAAATTCCTATTTTTGCCGAATGAAAAGAAATTCTGGCATGAAAAAAAGGCCGGGCGGAATGCGGATCTTCGGAATTCGCGCAGTCATGGAGGCCATTGAAGCGGGAAAAGAAATAGAATCGTTGTATGTCCAAAAAGGAATTGAAGGAAATCTTTACCGGGATTTGCGAAAGATCGCCGGGGAATATGAAGTTCCTCTGCAGATGGTTCCTCCTGAAAAATTGCATTATATGGGAGACAAAAACCATCAGGGTGTTGTCGCGTTCATTTCGCCGGTTATTTTCAATAAGCTGGAACAATTAATCCCTTCGGTCTATGAACAAGGCCAGGTGCCGCTTATCCTGATCCTGGATCGCATTACCGATGTCAGAAATTTCGGCGCTATTTGCCGTTCGGCGGAATGCATGGGGGCCCACGGTATTGTGATTCCCCGTAAAGGCTCGGCTCAGGTGAACGAAGATGCGGTCAAAACCTCTGCCGGCGCATTGCTTAACCTGCCACTTTGCCGCGAGCGGAATCTTAAGGACAGCATTGCTTTTCTCCGGGAATCAGGCCTGCAGGTGATTGCCTGTACCGAAAAAACTGAGAAATATCCCTCTGCCACTGACCTTACCGGCCCTACCGCGCTGATCCTCGGTTCGGAAGAAGATGGGATTTCCGGTGAATACATAAAATTGGCTGATGAATTGATCCGTATTCCGATGGTGGGATCGATTGCTTCTCTGAATGTTTCGGTTTCTGCAGGAATTGTGCTTTATGAAGTGGTTCGTCAACGTATTTTTGTGGGATGACGATTGTTCAACTGGAATATGTGCTGGCAATTGATTTGCACCGGAATTTTGCCCGGGCAGCTGAGCACTGCTTTGTCTCTCAGCCAACGCTGAGCATGCAGTTGCAGAAGCTGGAGGAAGAGTTGGGAGAAAAATTGTTTGACAGGAGCAGGCAGCCGGTGATTCCTACCGAACGGGGAAAAGTAGTGATTGAGCAAGCAAGGAGGGTACTGCGGGAGTTCAAAAAGATCCCGGAGATTATCCGGGAAAGTCGGGGGGAGGTATCCGGCGAGTTTCGGTTGGGGATTATACCAACAGTGGCGCCTTATCTGTTGCCGCTATTTATTACCGGATTTCTGCAAAAACACCCGGGAGTAAGCCTGATCATTGAAGAACTCCTCACAGGAGAAATACTAAAACGTCTTGCCAATGATTCAATTGATGCCGGAATTGCTTCTACTCCACTCCATAATGACGATTTCTACGAGACACCACTATATTATGAACCGGTAGTGGCTTATGTTTCGGCCGGTCACCCGTTGCATCATCGCAAATCCATTTCAGTCGGAGAGCTGGAAACGCACGATCTTTGGACGTTGGGTGAAGGTCATTGCTTTCGAAATCAGGTGGTTAACCTTTGTCGTCAGAATTCGTCAAAAAAACAGGAAGGAAATTTGACCTATCAGAATGGGTCCATGGAATTCCTTGCGCGGCTGGCAGACATGACCGGAAAGATGACGCTGCTTCCTGAAATGGCTACCTATGCCTGGCCGGAAGAACGAAAACAGGCCATTCGTCCATTTGAAGGTCGTGCACCGGTGCGGGAAATCAGCCTGATCTATCAACGTGATCATGCCAGGCAGTATGTAACCCGCCTGTTGAAAGATGAAATTCTTGCCAGCATTCCACCCTCCCTCCGGGATACCACCAACGCCGAACGCATTGAATGGAAGTGAGCAACAGATATTCAAATGCTAGTGTGAACTTAACACTAGCTGAAGATATCTCCTTCTTTCGCACGGACTTCGGCGACGATTTGTTTGATGCGTTGTTCAGCGGATTTTTTACAAATCAGAAGGACATCTCCTGTGTCGGCGACGATAAAGTTTTCCATTCCTTGAAGGATCACCAGTTTTTCGGCAGGGACGTGTACCATGCAGTCGGTGGTGTCGTAGGTCATGACATGTGCTCCGCTGATGGCATTGTTGTTTTCGTCTTTTTCCTTGACGCTGTGCAAGGATCCCCAGGTACCCAGATCGCTCCAGCCAAAATTGCCGGGCAATACATATACGTTATCTGCCCGCTCCATAATGCCATAATCGATTGAGATGTTGGTGCACTGTGTATAAGCGGTGCGGATAAAATCCGGCTCTTTCTTTGTGTTAAAATAGGGAGCGCCATCTTTGAATACCTCGTGCATATCGGGAAGATGACTTTCGAATGCGGCTTTTACAGCTTTTACGTTCCAGATAAAGATTCCGGCGTTCCAGAGAAAGTCACCGCTGCGGATAAATGTTTGTGCCAGTTCCAGACTGGGCTTTTCGGTAAAGGTTTTTACTTTATGAAAGTGGTCATCCAGCTTTTTTTCGGTGTATTGTACATATCCGTAGCCTGTATCGGGCCGGCTTGGGACGATACCAAGGGTAAGGAGAATCTGCTGGCCAGAGGCGGTATCCATAGCCTTGAGGATGGATTCCGCAAAAAGGTCTTCCTTTAGGATCAGATGATCGGAGGGAGCGATCACGGTGACGGCATCCGGATTCTTGCGGGCAATCTTATAGCAGGCATAAGCGATGCAGGGGGCCGTGTTGCGCATAATTGGCTCGCATAATACCTGGTCTTCATTCAGGGCGGGTAACTGTTCCCGGAGCAAATCACGGTATGATTCATTGGTAACGATATAAATATTTTCAGGCGGACAAATTTTTGTAAATCGTTCATAGGTGAGCTGGATCAATGTTTTTCCAACTCCGAGAATATCGATAAACTGCTTGGGTGTATGCTGACGGCTGACGGGCCAGAACCGGCTTCCAATTCCGCCAGCCATGATAACGGCATAAAAATTTTTATTCATGATCTAATTCGTTCGCTGAAAAGGAAACAATCTTTTCAAAATCTTTGTTTAGCAGGTGATTGGTTAACGCATGGGCTGGTGCCGCCAAAAAAATTAAATACATTGTATTTTACAAAAATATGTTAATTTTAGTATAGATTTGTGCGATTTTCCAATCCGCACATCATTTTTTCTATTTTTTAACTTCGTGAAGGAATGTCAGAGGTAAAAAGGTCGTTGTTCGATAACCTGAATAGTTTTTTTGGATTTGATAAGTTTAAGGGCGACCAGGAAGCAATCATCACCAATATTTTATCCGGGAACGATACGTTTGTAATCATGCCCACGGGAGGCGGAAAATCCATGTGTTACCAGCTGCCTGCTTTAATGAGCGAGGGAACCGCGATCGTAATTTCTCCGTTGATCGCGCTGATGAAAAACCAGGTAGATCAGGTAAGAGCCTATGGCAGCGATGATAGTATCGCCCATTTCTTAAATTCTTCCCTGAACAAAGGGGAAGCTCAGCAGGTCCGGCAAAACGTGCTGGACGGTAAAACCAAGCTTTTATATGTAGCCCCGGAATCGTTGGCCAAACAGGAAAATATTGATTTTCTGAAGGAAGCCGGAATCTCGTTCGTGGCGGTGGACGAGGCCCATTGTATTTCTGAATGGGGACATGATTTCCGGCCGGAATATCGCAAGATCCGCAATGTCATCTCTCAATTCGGTGAATCCACACCCATTATCGCTCTGACAGCCACGGCTACCCCTAAGGTGCAGCAGGATATTCTGAAGAACCTTCAGATGCAGAACGCTACTATATTCAAGTCTTCCTTTAACCGTGGCAATCTGTATTATGAAGTCCGGCCAAAGCATAATCCGAATAAAGAGATTATCAAATACATCAAGGGGATGGCCGGGAAGTCAGGTATTATATATTGCCTGAGCAGGAAAAAGGTGGAGGAAGTGGCCGAGACCCTGAATGTAAACGGGATTCGTGCGCTGCCGTACCATGCCGGACTGGATGCCCGGATGCGGGCGGGTACCCAGGATAAATTTCTAATGGAAGATGTGGAGGTGATCGTTGCTACCATCGCCTTCGGGATGGGCATTGATAAACCGGATGTTCGCTTTGTGATCCATTATGACATGCCTAAGAGCATGGAGGGATATTACCAGGAAACCGGACGGGCCGGACGCGATGGAGGAGAAGGACATTGCATCGCCTTTTATGACGAAAAGGACATTGAAAAGCTGGCCAAGTTCATGAAAGACAAACCGGTTTCTGAACGGGAGATCGGCACTCAAATCCTTAAAGAGGTGATCAATTACGCAGAATCAGCGGTATGCCGCCGGAAACAGATCCTGCATTACTTCGGCGAAAGTTTCAACGAATCCACCTGCAACAACATGTGTGATAACTGACGTCATCCGGGTGAGAAGTTTGAAGCCGAACCGGAATTGCTGGCTGTCCTGAAGCTGGTTAAGAAGCTGGATGAAAACTTTGATGAAGATCATATCGTGAAGGTGCTGACAGGAGTGGACACCCCCCAGACGGTCAAATATCAACACAATAAGCTGCCTGAGTTCGGTACGGGAAAAGAGAAGGGAGAGATTACCTGGAAGTCAGTGGTGCGGCAAGCGGTTTTGAATAACTTTCTGTCGCGCGATGTGGATAATTACGGGCTGTTAAAACTTTCCAAATTTGGAAAGTCCTATATAGGAGCGCCATATTCCATCAAGTTTGTGATGAATAAGGACATGGAATTGATGCAGTCGCAAGGGGACAGCGATCATAACGGATCCGGCGCCGCACTGGATGACATCTTGCTTGGAGCCTTGAAGGAGCTCCGGAAGAAAATCGCTAAACAACGGAACCTGCCCCCCTTCGTTATTTTTCAGGACCCATCCCTGGAAGACATGGCCACCCATTACCCGGTGAGCATGGAGGAAATGAAGCATATTTCCGGTGTAGGCGCAGGCAAGGCCATGCGATACGGCGGCCCGTTCATCGAACTGATCAAAAAATACGTCGATGAGAATGATATCGAAAGGGCCCAGGACCTGACGGTGCGGTCCATGGCCAACAAATCAGGCAATAAGATCTTTATCATCCAAAATATCGACAGGAAGATTCCCCTGGAAGACATCGCTGATTCAAAAGGCATGAGTTACCAGGAAATCATTCACGAAATAGAAACGATCGTCTCTTCCGGTACCCGGTTAAACCTGGATTATTACATTGACGACATTATTGAAGAAGACCGCCAGGATGAGGTCTATGATTATTTCCGTTCGGCGGAAGCAGATTCCATTGACGCAGCCCTGGGTGAGCTGGGAGAAACTGATTATTCCCGTGAAGAACTTCAATTACTTCGTATAAAATTCCTTTCAGAATTCGGTAATTAAGCAATGAATGCAGCGGCTTATCATCATATTGTGGGCCTGTTTGTCAACTGCCGTAGCCGTGGCCCAATCCACGGGGAATAAAAGGGCTGCTGCTGCCTATCAAAAAGCTCAGGAATCCCTCACTGCCAGGGACCCAATGGCAGCCATTAATCATCTATACGAGGCCATCGCTGAAGATAACCGTTTTACCGAAGCCTATCAGGTATTGGGAGATGTCTTCCGTCTGCAAGGAGATTTCCAGAATGCCGTTACCAATTATCGTAAAGTAGTGGAACTTGATCCCGCTTTTTCGGAACGAACCTGGTACGGGCTTGGCGTTTCCCTGTTCCATCTGGAAGAATATGCCGGATCAAGATCAGCTCTTGAAAAATACCTCTCCGCTGCCGAAAAGGATAACCCTCAATTAGCCCTGGTAAAACGATACATTGCCAGCAGTGAATTTGCGATAAAAGCAGTGGCCTCCCCGGTGATTTTCAAGCCGGTGAACCTGGGGCCTTCGATTAATTCGGAGCATGATGAGTACCTTCCGGCGGTAACCGTGGATGGGCGCACCCTGGTGTTCACCAGGAAAGATCAGCGGGGGGAAGATTTCTTTACCAGCACACGAAGCCCTGACTCAGCCGGATCCGGGAACCGGTCAGAGGTCGCTGTTCCATCGTCAGACAGGCGTTCCCTCATCGGGCGGGAGCCACCTGAAACCGGCCACTGGCAGCCAGCCGTTCCGCTCAGCGGCACCATCAATTCAGATGACTTCAATGAAGGAGCGGAATCCCTTTCTCCCGATGGACAAACCATCCTTTTTACCATCTGCGGACGCCCTGACGGCCT
>DATCYD010000375.1:0-11099 GCA_036570465.1 Anseongella sp. | reverse complement strand
TCGTAGAGATCAAAAACTTCCTGCTTGATGTCTTCCTTTTTCAGGTTTTGCATGGGAACCTCCGTTTGGTGGTATAAATTTAGTGAATCTAACGGGAATCCTACAAGCGATCTCCTACTTTAAGGCGATCGCCGGAATCATCCACTTCAAACAGGTGCGGAATTCGAACGGTGGGGCCGTTTCCCTCTTTTCGATGGCTGTGGGCTACCATAAGGAGCTTGCCTTCGAAAGTCCGGAACAACATGCCATGCCCATAGTTGGGCGGGGTAACAGGTTCCTTTTGTTGGACCCAGGGACCGTCAAGTGTGCCGGTCTCCGAATAAGCTACCCCTTGGGTATAGGCGTTAAATACCCAGCTACTCCATAGCATCCCTAACGTTCCGGTTTGGGTACGGAACAGAAAGGGGCCGTCTGTGACCTTGTTGGGGACGATCTTCCCGTCTTTTCGCTCCCGGCTCCAGGGCGAATCACTTGCCCGGAAAAGGATCTTTCGCTTGCCGGTGGTTCCGCTTAAGTCAGGTTTCAGTTCAATTTTTTCCATGGTGCCGTCCCCGTTCTGAAGCCATTCATGGCAGAAAATCATGTAGGGTTTTCCGTCCTCATCCACCCAAAAGGTGCCGTCCAGCGTGGGTTGGTCAGCGGGAAGATACGTGTCATCTGCCATGGGAACATAGGGGCCGTCAGGCTGATCACTGACCAGCACATGACTGGCCCGGCGTTCAATCGCGTTCCCCTGAACGGTATCAATATACACGGCCTTGTTCGTGAAGGTGGCGAAATTGTAGTACCTGCCTTTGTACTCGTGCAGTTCCGCGGCCCATATCATAGGGTGCGGACCCATCCAGGAAGTTGTGTCATGCCGGATAATGCGGAAGGGGCCGGACCATTTTTTCAGGTCTTTGCTCTTCCATAGCATGCCGCCTGTGCCGGTCATGTAATAGGTGGCGGTTTTTTTATCGGCCAGAATAAAGGGGTCGCTGAGGTGAATGGATTCCAGGGGGATGCCTTTCTGATAGACACGGACATAATCGATCTCGTATCGGGCAGGTAATAGGTTATCGTTAATGCGCCCGCCGTTGATTCCGCCCATGGCGAGATTCAGCAATATATAGTGTGGTTGCCGGAATGGGTTAACCCCGCTATCGTCCTGGTTGGAAAGCTCGCTGAGTGGTACCCGGTTTAGTAGTATATCATCCACATAAAGGGCGATTTCCTGTTCATTCCAATCCATCCGCCATATATGGTAACGTTCTGCCCATTCGCTTCCGCCCAGGGAATCAAGGGGCGTTTCAGTAGTAAACCACCTGGCTTTCCAGCGTTCATTGGTTCCACTGGCGATATTGGCCAGAAGCATTCCCCGGTAGTATTCCATGATATCAATTTCGCCGTTGGATGGCCATTCGCCCTTGACACCCAATGTCCAGAAGGCCGGCCATAAACCCTGGCCTACGGGAATACGGGCCCGCATTTCAAACCGGCCATATTGCCAGCTGTGTTTGCCACGGGTATTGATGGAAGCCGAGGTGTATTCGATCGTGGGGCGCGAACGACCCCAGTGGTCGCTGCCTTTCCGGTACGATGGATTGGGTTTCTTTTCTTTTCGTGCCTCGATGATCAGCAATCCGTTTTCGCAGAAAGCGTTCTCTTCCTGGTACCATTGATCTTCGCGGTTTCGTACGAAGCCCTTTTCAAATTGCCAGTTGGCGGCGTTGACCGCGCCGGCTTGATTGAATTCGTCGGCCCAAACCAGGTGATAGGTTTCCTGGCCGAAGACCGGGGCGCATAGCAGAATCAAGGGAATCAGTAGCTTCATATAATTGTCTGGTATGACTTTCTAAAATAAGAAAAAAAAGCCGCACCATTTGTTGTGGTGCAGCTTCTGAGGGTTCTTTTTACAGAAATTAGCCTGCTCAGGACCTGGCCAGGTCGAAGCGATCAAGGTTCATGACCTTATTCCAGGCAGCGACAAAGTCATTGACGAACTTTTCCTGCGCGTCGGAACTGCCATAAACTTCGGCAACGGCTCTGAGTTCGGCGTTTGATCCGAAGACCAGATCGGCGCGGGTGGCTGTCCACCGGACTTCGCCGGATTTACGATCGCGTCCTTCAAATACTTCTTCGTCTTCTGAAATGGCCTTCCAGGCGGTATCCATATTCAGCAGATTGGTGAAGAAATCGTTGGTGAGCGAGCCGGGGCGATTGGTGAGAACACCGTGTTTTGAATGATCAAAATTAGTGTCCAGGACCCGCATCCCGCCTACCAGGACTGTCATTTCCGGCGCCGTCAGGTTGAGCAATTGTGCTTTATCAACCAGCAATTCTTCGGTAGTTACTGCGTAACGTGTTTTGCGGTAATTCCGGAATCCATCTGCTGCCGGTTCCAATACCGAGAACGATTCCACATCGGTTTGTTCCAGTGAAGCATCCATGCGTCCCGGGGTGAATGGTACGTTGACAGGAAAACCGGCTTCGCCGGCAGCTTTTTCCACGCCTGCGCCACCTGCCAGTACAATGAGATCAGCCAGTGAAAGCCGCTTGTCTCCTGATTGCTCATTGTTGAATTCAGACTGAATGTTTTCCAGTACGCCAAGTACGCGGGCCAGTTGTTCCGGATTGTTTACTTTCCAGTCTTTTTGAGGCGCCAAACGTACACGGGCACCATTTGCGCCTCCGCGTTTGTCGGAATTACGGAAAGTTGAGGCTGAAGCCCAGGCTGTGGAAACCAGTTCCCGTACGGTTAGTCCGGAATTCAATACCTTTCCCTTGAGCGATGCGATGTCTTGTTCATCGATCAGGATATGATCCGCTTCAGGAACAGGATCCTGCCAGATGAGGACTTCTTCCGGCACTTCCGGGCCGAGATAACGGGTACGCGGGCCCATATCGCGGTGAGTCAGTTTGAACCAGGCGCGGGCAAATACATCGGCAAACTCATCGGGATGCTCCAGAAAGTGTCTTGATATTTTCTCGTACGCCGGGTCGAATCGTAGAGAAAGGTCTGTGGTGAGCATGGTCGGCAGGTGTTTTACTGTCGGATCGTAGGCATCGGGAACGATAGGCTCTGCATTTTTGGCCACCCATTGTTTGGCACCGGCGGGGCTCACACTGGGTTCCCATTCGTAGCCGAAGAGATTCTCAAAAAAGTTATTGCTCCATTGAGTGGGTGTCTGCGACCAGGTTACTTCCGGTCCGCCGGTAATCGTATGCGGCCCGGCGCCGGTACCGAAGTTGTTTTTCCATCCCAGGCCCATTTCTTCGATGGGGGCCGCTGAGGGTTCCGGTCCGACATATTCGCCCGGAGCAGCTGCACCGTGGGTTTTTCCAAAGGTGTGACCACCAGCAATAAGGGCCACGGTTTCTTCGTCATTCATGGCCATGCGGCGGAATGTTTCCCGGATATCGATGGCAGCCGAAATGGGATCGCCATTTCCGTCAGGACCTTCAGGGTTTACATAGATCAACCCCATTACCACCGCAGCCAGCGGGTCTTCCAGATCCCGTTCTCCCGAATAGCGATTATCGGTGAGCCATTCCTTTTCAGATCCCCAATAAACGTCTTCCTGTGGTTCCCAGGCATCTTCCCGTCCACCGGCATAACCGAAGGTCTTGAATCCCATTGATTCAAGGGCGACATTACCGGTGAGGATAAAGAGGTCGGCCCAGGAAATCTTCCGGCCATATTTCTGTTTTACTGGCCATAGCAGGCGACGTGCTTTGTCCAGGCTACAATTGTCCGGCCAGCTGTTCAACGGCGCAAAGCGTTGCTGCGCACTTCCGGCGCCTCCGCGTCCGTCTCCGATGCGGTAGGTGCCAGCGCTATGCCAGGCCATCCGGATAAATAATCCTCCATAATGGCCAAAGTCAGCAGGCCACCAGTCCTGTGAGTCGGTCATCAGGTCCCGGAGATCCTTCTTTACCGCCTCCAGATCAAGGCTTTCAAACTCCCTGGCATAATCGAAATCTGCGCCCATCGGATTCGAAAGGGAAGAATGCTGGCGCAGGATGCTTACATTTAAAAGCTTTGGCCACCAATCATGACTTTTGGTACCTCCGCCAGAACTGTGTTTTTGCGCAGCCCCGTTGTGAAAGGGACACTTACTGATGTCGTTAGAGTCGTTTTGCATTTTTTTATCACGTTTATTTTTTATTCGATCAGCTAAGTTACGAGGATATTTTCAATAATTTTTATCGATTGTTTTTATCACATGATAGGTTTTAGCTATCAATAATCCGGCTTCCCCTGGCACGTGTCTTCAAATATATAAGATTTGGTAATCATGATCATCAAATGTTGTATAATTGAGAATTACGATTACAAAACGAATGATTAAATATTGCTTTCTTTCAGTGCTTTTGCTGACCGGGTGTCAGCAAAGTACCCGGTCCGTTATTTCGCAGCAGCAGGTGATTCCTGGTGAATTACCAGATCCTTCGGTCATTGAGGTCAATGGAGTTTATTATGCGACAGGTTCTTCCAACGACTGGGCGCCGGTTTATCCGATCTATAAATCAACGGATTTAATCCATTGGTCGTTTGTTTCCTATTTGTTTGATACCCCCCCGGACTGGACTGTTTCGAGCTATTGGGCGCCGGAGCTCTTTTATCATAACGGAATGTTCTATTGTTATTATACGGCCCGTAACAAAGAAGGTGTTTCATGCATCGGTGTCGCCACCGCTACCAGCCTGGAAGAAGGGTTTCAGGACCATGGCCCCCTTATAGAATGGGGAAGTGAAGCGATTGACGCTTTCGTTTATAAGGAAGAAGGGACATTGTTTATTACCTGGAAAGCATACGGGCTGGACCCCGATAAGCCCATTCAGATCCTTGGATCAAAACTGTCCAAAGACGGCCTGTCACTAACAGGAGAGGGGTTCAACCTGTTGACAGCGGAAATCAATAACTGGGAAAGGGGTGGCATTGAAGGGCAATGCATTGTTGAGCATGATGGCTATTTGTATTTGTTTTATTCAGGTAACGCCTGCTGCGGAAAGGATTGCGATTACCAGGTAGGAGTAGCCCGGGCAAAAAAAATGGAAGGGCCCTGGGAGAAATTCAAACAGAATCCAATATTAGCAAGCAATTCTCATTGGAAGTGTCCCGGCCACGGAACCGCGGTAGAATCCGGGGGGCAGTGGTATTATCTCTATCATGCCTACCATGAAAATGGATTTCCCAACCTGGGGCGTTCTACTCTTCTAAGCCAGATTTCCTGGAATACCGATTCCGGCTGGCCGGCCTTTAGCATCGATTCCATCAAGCCGGATCCTACCGTGATGCATACTAATTTTAAAGATGAATTTGATGCCCCTTTGCTCGTCCGGCAATGGCTTCATCCGCTGCCCAAGGCCAGCTTTTCAGCTACTTTAGAGAACAGTACTCTCATTTTAAGGGATGAAGAAGGGAATGGAAATAGAAATGAGAAGGGTTCCCCGGCGGGCACCATGTTGGGGATTGTCCCCGAATCTGCAGATTTTACAGTGGAAACTACCGTCAACAATCAAAATGAAGCATTGAAGGGCCTCACCTTATACGTTACCGCCCAAAACAGCCTCGGTTTTGGGATTCAGAATGATTCTTTGGTGGCCTGGAAAGTAAAAGACGGTCATTTCAATCCGCTAAAAACTCAGTACCTCGATCATCAGGGACCTGTTCGGTTGAAAGCAACAGTAAAAAATGCCAGTGAAGTTTCCCTGCATTTCAGCATCGATGGAAGCAACTGGTCTGATTTTACCGTGCTTACTGCCGACAACCTTGCCTGGTGGTCCTGGGGAATGCGGGTTGGTGTTGCCGTTATGCCAACTACATCCCGCGATCAAACCCAGGCGGTGTTTGACCGTTTTGAGGTAATTTACAAGTAACCCTGACCTTAAGGCAAGCTAAGCATGTAATGTAACTCCGCCAGGTTTTCCTTCGTCAGCATTCCGTAAATACGGGGCCGTTCGCCCTTCTTTCTGGCTTCGGTTGCAAGCTTTTCATCATTAAGGGTTTGCTTGAGTAAACGTTTACTTTTATCAAATTCTGAATTAGCATTCAAAAACCGGGCATAGGCCATCCTTACCTTAAACAGATCATTTATATTGAGGATGCGGTGAGTCTCCCTCCGGATGGATTTTTCCCCCTCTGTCTTGAAGATGTTGATCGCCCTGTTGAAATTCAGATCAGCAGCCTTATTATCTCCTTTTAGTATGGAAATGGATGCCAGTTCAATAAGACTTCTGAAATGCAAGGAGTCTTTTTCTCTGACGATCCATTCAAAGGTCTTCCCGGCGCTATCCAGTTCGTTGTATCTTTTTTCTGTTACCCCTTTTAAAAACCATGTTTCCTTATCCTCCGGGTCTATCGCGGCCAATTTATTCCAGTAGCTCCAGGATTTTTCCTTGTTGTTTTCATCCAGGGATATTAATAACAAATATCGGTAAGCGATCGCATTGGCAGAGTCAACCGTCAATACTTCAGCAAGTTTTTCCTTTGCCTGATCATACTTCTTCGATTGGGCCAGGCGGACAGCTTCCCTGGCTAATGAATTGGCCTTCCCTTTCAGCTTTCGGTATTCATATTGCTTGCGCTCTCTGCTAACCTGTTCAGGATTGTTTAAAAATGAAAATTTGCCGAAATAAAGGTCAGGTTCTTTAGAAATAGGAATCCTTCCCTCATGATTCGGATGGCTGAATTCCCGGTCTGGCTTAAACTGCAGGATCCCCCAGGTGTCATTGATTTCCGAAAGAGCTATTTTACGTTCATCCAACGGATAATAATACCTGAGACCAACATATCCCAGGTCAAACTTAACCAGATGTACAACCAGGCAACCATAGTTGTCAACCGTGTCCTTAAAGTTGTAGGTGAATTTAGAATCATAGATAAAAGCGGTATCTGCATTGATCAGCCTCCTGAATGGATCTTTTACATCTTCAAGCAGTTCAAAATCCTGGCTATACCCGATCATGTTTTTGCCCGTCAGATTCCGGTTCACCTTTTTTCGGAACTCTTCTTCAGAAAGCGTATCATTGTTGTACTTAAAATAGGAACTTAGTCTGATAAATGCTGCTGAAAAACCAATGAAAATATTCCTCTTCCTGAGCTCAATGGTCTGATCAAAAGTCAGGTAAGGATTAAAGCGTTCACGTTTTTCACGTAATTCAGCACGCTCCTCCTTTGAAAGCATTGACATGCTGCTCAATGAATCAGGAAGTTTTGGGTGCATAACCCGTTCATATCCGTCCGGTTCAAATACCAGCGCATTCAATTCGTCCAGATTTCTGAAAGCCGTGTCAGCTAGTTTCGCAAGTTTCCTGGTATGGATAATTTCCTGTGCGTTTGATTCTACTGAACACAGGACTGAAAAAATAAGCAAGGCAAGGGTCGTGTGGTTCATGGTTTAGAGTTGCATATCCATTAGGAGATGCAGTACTTAATGGTATTCCATAAACGATTATAATTCTTTCCACGTTCCTTTTTCTTTGGCCTTTTCGATGAATTTTAGCCCGTGCTCTGTCATAAGTCCTTCCCGGATCATCCTTTCCGCACGTTCGATGTTTCTATCGCTCCAATTATTCCTTTTGAGATTTCTTGGTGTAAATGTCAAATAATAACTTTCTTCGTCGCGTTTTTTGCAAAGGCTGTCAATCCAACCGAAACAAACGGCTTCTTCTGTAGCCTCGATTAAACTAACACACTCTTTGGTACTATTCTTTTTGTGCAAAATCAGCCAAACAGATTTTTCAGTTTCGCAATTTTCGTCCAACCATTTTCGCCACTCTTTTCTTGTTTTAAAATATACGGCTGGTTTGCCATCTTTTATTTCCATTGTTTCCCTTTCTTTGAATAGCTTTGAGCTCAAAACCAAAGATAGGATTCCGATCCGCAAGCATTTATGCTTTTCCCTTCGGCATTGACAGGCTGTAAATCATCAACAGGTTCATTATACACACCATCTTCGGGTATCGGTATCGGACTTTTCGGATGAGCCGGTATGATCCTTATCTCGCCGCAGTCCAGCGCAGGCCCCGGTGTATTGGCTGTGAAGATTATGTATTTCCCATCTTTGCTCCATGCAGCATCCACTTCCCGGAAACGCGATTGGGTAATCTGCTTAGGTGTGGCATCTTCCTGAATGTTTATCGTATAAAGATGATCCAGATGCGTAAAAACGAGCTGCTGACCAGTTGGAGATACGGCAATATCCTCGGGAAGCTGTGCATAATCAGGATATTCATGAATGGTGAAGCTCTCTTGCCCGGTTGCTGAACGGAAATTCTTGATTACGGCCAAAGCAAAGCCTATAGGCGTTCCTGATGTGCCCAATGCCTCTGCGGATATGACCAGATCCTGTCCGTTGGGCAAAACAGCAAATGCCTTGACATGGGGGATGCGTCCGGTAAAGCTATTGTTATTACTGCTGAACAGGATCAGGTCCTGCCGTTTAATGGCATCATCTTCTGCCCTTGCCAGTGCGGCATATTGATTGTCTGATCCGGGAATAAACCGGGGCGTTTGTTCCACAATATAAGGAAGCGTTACCGGCTCATAATCCTCCGGGTTTGAGAGATCGTGCACCTGAACCAGTGTTGTTCCGTTACTGAAATCATTTTTGTACCACATGAAACGTCGGGCATCGGGTGACACCCTGTAATGGTCTCCGTCTGAGAACACGATGACTTCGCTTTTAGACTGGAAATCATAACGCGTTAATTGATCGGCAGCGCTATAATACAAAGTTCCCTGCTTAAAGGGGCCTCCATTGTCAGGAGGGCTGTCTTCGTTCTTGCTGCATGCCATATTCAATGTGAGAAACAGGAGCGTACAGAATGTTAAATATAGATTCACGCCTTTCATTTTCTTGCCAGTTAATAAATATCTCAAATATACCATACATGTGCCTGTTTTAATGTGATACGGCTTTCAGCCCTATTATCGAACCGATAAGCGTTGCAATAAAGAAAATTCGCCAAAAAGTAGCGGGATCCTTAAATACCAGGATTCCCATCAGCACCGTTCCAACTGCGCCGATTCCTGTCCAAACGGCGTAGGCTGTCCCTATTGGCAACGTTTGTGTCGCTTTAATTAGTAATAACATGCTAATCGTCAAAGCGACTAAAAAACCTGCGTACCAGTAATAAACATCATAACCAGTTGCTTGTTTAGCCTTCCCAAGGCAGGAGGCAAAAGCTACTTCAAACAGTCCGGCAAGCACTAAAATAATCCAATTCATATTTTTTGTTTGTAGATCACAAAGTTCCTGAAAAGATATGAGAAAACTTTATGATTTTTTGCAGATACCAAGATTAATCGTAATTTTACGATCAATGGGACTCACAAAATCAGAGATATTTACAGCCGAACAAAACCGGTTAGCCGGGCTTCTGAAAGCCCTGGCACATCCGGCGCGCATTGCCATTTTGCAGCACCTCATTAAGATCAACACCTGTATCTGCGGTGATTTGGTGGAGGAACTGGGGCTGGCGCAGGCGACCATTTCCCAGCATTTGAAAGAACTGAAGAACGCAGGGTTGATCCAGGGAACCATAGAAGGGGTTAGTGTATGTTACTGCATCAACCCGGAGAACTGGAAATTGCTGGAAAAGGAGGTGACCGGATTTATCAGCGACTATAAGGTAGCGGCAAGCTGCTGTTAAAAAATTTGATTCAATTAATCGTAATATTGCAATAAATCCTTCATACAAAACAAAAATGAATACAACTCAAGCCATCACCTGGCAAGCTTTCAAGGAAAGGTTGCAGCAACACGCAGATCAGATCCTGCAATTCCAATATGGAGAAGAAAAGTGGGTAGAGGCCTCTTATCATATTACAGAGATCAAGCAGGCGCCTATCATTTCTGTGGATTGCGGCGGAGTGATGAACTCCTGGACAGAAATTATTATACAGTTGTGGGAACCGGAAGCCAAACAGACTGAACGGGCCATGAAAGTAAGCAAAGCGCTTTCCATCATCGAGCTGGTAGAAA
This sequence comes from Anseongella sp., assembly GCA_036570465.1. Taxonomy (GTDB): domain Bacteria; phylum Bacteroidota; class Bacteroidia; order Sphingobacteriales; family Sphingobacteriaceae; genus Anseongella. Next base: position 1,128 of record DATCYD010000375.1, on the reverse strand, counting down.
AATCGCTGGCACTCAATCCAAAGGGAACAGTGAAAATAGAATTCGGCAATTCCAGGTTCGATACCCGGCAAATGTACCCGGGAGGATTTATCTCTGAAGGCGAAGACCTGATCGTGAGCCTGGTGCCTGATTTTACTCAATGCAAGGCCATTGGCCGGGGAGGAAGCTGTGGAACCACCGATACTGGCGAAGAATGTTGTGCGCCAGAAGCAGCGGAAAAACCTAAAGCCCAATTGGAAGATCTGGCAGTCGCTTCCGCTTGTGCCCCAGGATCCGGTTGCTGCTGATCTTTTGCAAACAATTAAAACAGGACCACGAATGAAAAGAATATTGGTTTTATGTACCGGAAATAGCTGCAGGAGCCAGCTAGCGGAAGGGTATCTCCGGCATTTTGCCGGAGACGCCGCCGAAATTTACAGCGCCGGCATAGAAACACACGGGGTCAACCCCCGGGCCATTCAGACGATGAAGGAAGACGGCCTGGACATTTCGGGCCATACGTCCAACCACATGGATGAATACACTGGCATCGATTTTGACTTTGTGATCAGCGTCTGTGACAATGCCCGCGAGAACTGTCCTTATTTCCCTGCCAACGCCCAAAAATTCCATCATGATTTTCCCGATCCTGCAAGGGCGAAAGGCAGTGAGGAAGAGATCATGGAACAGTTCCGGCAAGTTCGTGAAGAGATCAAACAATACAGCCGGAACTTTATCCGGAAACATTTATAATTCTTTTGAACGTACCTGGAACGGATTGACACTACCCAGGCGGAAGCCTGTACTTCAAATGACGTCATGTAGTTTAAACCTTGATATAACTAAGCCTAAAACAAAAAACCCAATGGTTATATCGGCGAATTGGGCTACGATAGAACAGGTTGGATATTCGTACCAATTCCAATAAATAACACTTGCCGATAGACAGCCAATTAGTCCAATTAAATCAAATCACCGGGGATGCTCAACAAAGTATCTTCACCAAGCCACAAGTCCAGCCGTGGATTCTCCAAAGGGTCTGGCGGCGGCGGATTTGGAATTTCGCAGCAGTCGTTGTTTTTTGAACAGGAAACCAGGATGAATAAGGGAACCAGAACGAAAAAAAAGAGAAATTTAGTTTTCATATTT
>DATCYD010000374.1:0-15190 GCA_036570465.1 Anseongella sp. | reverse complement strand
TCAGCTGTTACGGAGACCCGAATTTGCATACGCCCAACATCGATGCCATTGCCCAACACGGTGTCCGGTTCACCCGCATGTATATAGGCACGCCGCAATGCGTGCCTTCCCGGGCCACCCTGATGACCGGCAGAAACGCCGTTGACATCAGGATGACCCGGTTTTCCGCGCCCCTGCCGGCGGACATTGTCACTTTTCCCGAGCTGCTTCGGGAAGCGGGGTACTACACAGGTATTCAGGGAAGGAGTTACCATCTCGACGGATCATCCAGGCAATCGCCGGAGGCCGCCGCGGTTTTTGAAGAGTTTCAGTTGCGTACATTCCAGCACCGGGTCGATTTCCTCGACACAGGCCCCGATGACGAAAACCTGGCAACAATGCGGTCGTTCCTGGACAAAGTGCCGGAGAAAAAGCCTTTCTTTCTTTGGGTAAACTACAGTAACCCTCACCGCCCTTTTACAGCGCCGGATGAATTCCTGCCGGACCCCGAAAGCTTGATGCTCCCGCCTGATGTTCCAGACACTGAAAAACTACGCCAGGACCTTGCCGCCTATTATGCAGAGATCCGGCAACTGGATAAGCGGATAGGACTGATCCTCCGGGAACTGAAAACCAGAGGGCAGATGGAAAACACGCTCATCATTTTCATGGGCGACAATGGAGCGGCCTTGCTGCGGGGCAAAGGTACGCTCTATCAGACCGGTCTTCGCGTACCCTTCATCGTGCGCTGGGACCGGGAGATCAAATCCGGTTTCGTGAGTGATGCCTTGCTGTCCGGAGAAGACCTTGCTCCCACGGTACTCGAGATCGCGGGCCTGCAGCCTGGCCGCCAAATGTCTGGAAACAGCTTTAAAGGACTATTAACAGGCGGGAGCTATGCCCCAAACGATTTTGTTTTTGCGCAAAGGGGCGCTCATGCCGATATGCTGCCCCGCACAACCGTCGCCTTCGACCTTTCACGCTGTGTTATCGGGCCCCGCTACAAACTGATCTACAATGTGCTGCCCACCCTTCCTTACGCTCCGGTGGATATGAGCGGCAACCCTTTCTGGAAGGAACTCGCAGTCCTGAACAATAGTGGAAAACTGGATAGTACCTTCCGGCGGTTGTTCTTCGCCCGTCCTCGTCCAATGTTCGAGCTGTTTGATCTGGAAAGAGACCCTTTTGAACTGAATAATCTTTACGGAGACGACCAGGTGGCCGGCCCGCAACAGCAGCTTCTGGAAGCGCTGAACAGATGGATGATACGCTACCAGGATTTCGTGCCCTTACCCATCGATATTTTCAGGAAAAAGTGAATCTGGTGGCACTCTCCGGTCATCGCCTATTCAACCGGTGGCCGGCTTTTTACAAACCGATCCTTATGCAGCTTGCTGTATTCCTTGTCCTGAAGCAGCCCTAAAAAGACGGGATCCTTTAGCTCCGATTCCCATTTTTTCCACGCGGCATGCAGCTTCCCGGAAATTTTCGCCGACCCGGGCAGCAGATTATTTCTTTCACCGATATCATCCGTTATCCGAAACAGAGATGGCGCCTGCCCTTTCTGCAGAACCAATTTGAATTCGTCACTCCTGACCGCCAGTCGTTCCCTGTCGAAATTTCGCCAAAAAAAGAGGCGGGTAGGAGTTGTTGGCGACGTATCGTTCACCAACGGCAGCAGGTTCACCCCATCCAGTTTATTCTTTACCGGGAGCTTGCGGTCCATATTGGCCATGATCGTGGCAACGATATCCAAAGAGATCACGGGCAAATCATAAACGGTTCCAGGCCTGATACGGCCCGGCCATTGGATCGCAAAGGGCACTCGCAATCCCCCTTCGAAAAAGCTGCCCTTACCACCCCGCAGGGGCCCGTTGTCGGAAGCGTTCGCCGCTTCGGGCCCGCCGTTGTCCGAAAGGAAGACAACCATCGTATGATCGGTGACGCCCAACACTTCTAATTCATCGAGCACCCGTCCTACTCCGTCGTCCATCGCTGTTATCATGGCCGCGTAGGTCTGCCGCTTTTCATCGGCAATACCCGCAACCCGATCAAGGTAGTTGGAGGTGGCTTGCAGCGGTGTATGCGGCGCGTTGTAGGCCAGGTACAGGAAGAAAGGCTGATGAGCATTCTCCCGGATAAAGCGGACCGCCTCCCTGGACAACGCATCCGTCAGGTATTCAGTTTCTTCAACAACCTCCGAATTCCGTAAAAGCTTCGTCCGGTACCCATCGTATTGCGACCTGGCCCCGAACTCATCGTTCAACGTCCATTCTTCGGGAAGATAACGATGTCCCCCGCTAAGAAAGCCGAAAAATTCATCGAACCCACGCCTGTTAGGATGCAAAGAAGCATGGGAACCCAAGTGCCATTTCCCGATGGCCATTGTCCGGTAACCTGCTGGTTTCAGCAAGTCTGCCAGGGTCCTTTCCGACAAAGGAAGCCCCATTTCGGGGTCGTTCGGAGCCAGCAGCGGATTCCTCCCGAAACCAAAACGGTCCTGGTACCTGCCGGTAAGCAATCCCGCGCGGCTCGGACCGCATACAGCATACGTGACATATCCATTCGTAAACTTAACCCCATTCCGCGCGATACGGTCAATATGGGGTGTGGGAATATCACGGCAGCCATTAAACCCAACATCTCCGTAACCCAGGTCGTCGGCGAGAATGATCACTACGTTTGGCCTTTCCGCCCGGGTTTCCTGTGCCTGACTGGAAAGCGACGCCAAACCAGTCACGCCAAGCAGGCAAAATTTCAATATGAATTTATTCAGTTCCATTTTTCTTTATTCAGCGGTTTTTTGTTCTTCGACATAAATGACGTTGCCGGCAATTGAAGGCCTGGAAACATGGTCCCTGTAAACCTTGCCAGCCCCAGTGATCCTTCCGTTCTCTATTGCCGGCGCGCCGGGAGGGAAAAAATAAGCATAGCGTTCGATAAACGGCTGCGCGTCCAGCCAGGGCAAGGCCAGTTCCATAAAACGGGCATGCGTTTCGGGAGTTCTGTTCCTGTTCGCATTAAATTCCGTTATCCATATTGGCTTCTTGTACAGGTTGTACATCTTATTAAGATAGTTTTTGAAGCGGTTAAATACCTTCGCCGGATCAGGCGATGGATTGTGGGCGCTGCTCCAGTTCCCCCAATCGTACCAATGCAAAGCGATAAAATCAACCTTTATGGTATCCCGATTGACCTCATTCATGAAATCGAGCAGCCATTTATTCGCGTGCCCTTCTTCAGGAGCCGGCGAACCGATCCGATATCCGGTACGCAAAAGCAATTTATGCAAATTTGCAGCCTCTGCATAGGGGATATTGGATTGAGAGCGATTATCCGGTTCGTTGAAAGAAAGGAGGTGCGTTACTGAATCCATTTCTATAAGGGCATCTACCTTGTCTGAATTTTTAGCGGCGCCTCTGCCCCAGGCCATCATTACATATTCCCGCTCAGCGGTCGAACGGTCCAATGGCCCCCAATCGTAAAACCAGGATACGTTCAGGCTGTCGATCAATTCATTTTTGGTATTGCCGACACCTTTTTTCAGTACCTCGCGCACAGGCAATACCCGGATGAACGAAACCTTATTCGCCAATCGCGACGGGAGATCCCTCAGGATATCGCTGGTTTGTGCGATGTAGGTAAATCCGAACCCGCTGCCATCGTTGTTTTCCGCGAATGTCGCCATGTAGCCCTGCTTCAGGTGGAATGATGAAAAATTATCGTTCATTTCTCCCGGAATGGCATCGTCGCTGAAAATCATCCGTGTTTTAATGCCCGCGTCACCACCCGTTTGTCCCGTTTCCTGAAAGATCGTCAGGGGGTCGGCAGGAGGCTGCAGATCATCCGGTAAGGCGGGAGACTGCTGGCAAGAACCAATGAACAACAACACACACAAATAAAGGCCACGTCGCATCATAATTACTGAATATAGTTTAACCAACTTGTTCGACCCTAAAGTTACGCGGCCCCGGCCATTGTCACAGGGGGCTGGTCTTTCAAAGTCAGGGGGACATAAGTCAGCGTTAGTCCGGCTGACCGAAACCTACCGGCTGGCACCTACCGGGCGGTACTTGAAACAGGAGTCCCCTTTTTTGAAGATCAGGCACCCCTCGCCAGCCCTCCGGACCCTTACCTTCGGCAGGACATGAAACGAGTGACTATTGCCGAATGGATTATCTATGCGATCATCATCGCATTATTTGTATGGATCATCACAATTACCTGACCATAACAGGATGACTGCTATTTTATTTTGGACAGCTGTGATGGATTAATTATATTTCTGATCTGCAGGCAGAAAGAGTAGTAATAATGAGCCCTGAATCGTGGTATCGTTTCCTTTTACCGGTTGTACCCATCATCCTTCAATTGATGATCGGGACGGGTGTGCCTGCAGCTCACGCTCAAAACGAGCTGATCTCGTCACTGACCATTGAGCAAGGCCTGGTAAACAACGAAGTTACTTCGCTTTGTCAGGACAAATCCGGCTTTCTGTGGATAGGTACACGCGGAGGCCTCAACCGGTACGATGGTTATGAATTCAAGCTCATCAGAAACCCACCTGAATCCGGCAATAATTTCACCAGTCAGTATATCGAGGTGATCCACGAGGGAACCAATAACGTTCTGTGGATTGGCACCAAAACCACCGGTCTCAACGCGTACGATATGCTTCGTGACACCATTTGTCACCAAATCCCCCCGGACAGCCTGCAGATCAACATACAAAACATACAAGCCCTGCAGGAAAGCGGCGGACAGCTATTCATAGGAGCTTCAAGCGGACTATTCCGTTACGACCTTTCTACGTCTTCCTATCACCGCCTTCCCGGCAACCGGAATATTATGTCGCTGCTGGCCGGTGACCAGGGGCTTTGGGTAGGCACTGACCAGGGACTGTTTCGCTATACACTATCAGATAACCGGTTAGAAAGAATCAACTGGGATTTTCCTTCATCGGTCCAGGTCACATCGATCGCCAAAGATCCCCGGTCAGGTATTCTTTACCTGGGTACCTGGAAATATGGCGTCCTTGAAGTCGATCCCAAAGCCGGCCGCGTCATCAAACAATATAAACACGAACCCGGAAACCCCCGCTCCCTCAGCAACAACAACGCCTACCGGGTATTCCTGGACGCATCCCGGAATCTATGGATCGGAACCTGGGGCGGCGGACTCAACCGGCTTGACATCGAACATCAACGGCTTTCCCGTTATCGCCTCCCCGCGCAAGAGGACGGCATCCCCAAGGGGCATATCGTGCTTTCCATTATACAGGATGACTCAGGCATGCTCTGGGTGGGCACCGACGGCGGGGGCGTCTATAAAATCGACCCTGGCAAAAAGCAATTCAATAACACGGCATTCACCGCTCCTCCTGAGGACGCCGTTGCCGACACCTATATTCGCTCCATATATGTGAATGAACAGGGCCTCTGGGTGGGCACACGGACGAATGGCATTTATCTTTCTACGGATCGAAAAAACTTCAAAAAGGTACCGGTTCCCATTCCAGTGAAATCCGTAAGAGGATTTTTCGAACTCGGAACAGATCTTTGGGCTTGTACAGATCTGGGCATCGTTCTGCTGGCAGGAAATCCGTTTTCCGGTCGTCATATTCCAGTTGTCCCGATAAGAGGGGATCCGAAAAGCCTGAGCGGACCGAAAGTCACCACCATTGTAAAAGAAAGCGATGGCGTAATCTGGGTGGGCACACAGGAATCTGGCCTGAATCGTGTTACCGGCTTTACAGACGATGGCATTCCCCGATTCAAACGCTATCCGGCTCAACCGGGAAATGAAGGCGCCTTGCAGAATGAACGAATAAGCTGCATGCTTTCCGACACCAAAGGCAGATTATGGGTAGGGACCTATAATGGTCTGCACTTATACGACCACGACAAGGACCGTTTCACCGTATTCCGGCAGCGTAGCGGCGATGCGTCAAGCCTGAGTAACAACGCCGTATTGTGCATTACAGAAGATCGGAACGGCAATATATGGGTCGGCACCCAGCACGGGTTCAATAAGGCAATGGAAGGCAACGGCAACAATTACATTTTTGAGTCTTTCTTCGCTCAAACCGGGTTTCCAAATGATTACGTACATGCCATTCAAGCCGACAAACACGGCAACCTCTGGATGAGCACCAATAGTGGTATTGTGAAATACACGGCACAAGAGAATGAATTCCAGAACTTCGATACCCGGGATGGCTTGCTCAGTAATATTTTTTCGGAAAACAGTTCGTTCGTATCCGAACAGGGAGTGCTGTATTTCGGAAGTTCAAGGGGGGTAACTTCCTTTTTTCCGGATAGCATTGTGCTGAACGACCATATTCCTCCGGTATATCTGACCGGCCTCAAAGTGAACAACGAAGACATTACAGTGGGTGATAAAGTAGCGGGCCGCAGGGTGTTGTCCACCGCCGTCTTCGCCTCCAGCCAGATCACCTTGTCTTACCGGCAAAACATCATCTCTCTGTCATTTTCAGCACTCGATTACCATGCGCCTGACAAAAACCAATACATGTATAAGCTGGCCGGATTTGATCAGGACTGGGTGTATGCGGGAGATCAGCGACAAGTCACCTACACCAATTTGCCTCCGGGGAGTTATACATTTACCGTCAGAGCCTCCAACAGCGATAAGATATGGAATAAGGAAGGCACGTCCCTGGCGATCAAAATACTACCTCCACCCTGGAAAACCTGGTGGGCATATACCATTTACGTGGTGCTGCTGGTTGCGTTCTTGTGGTTATCCCGTCATATCGGAATCAGCAGGATCAAGCTGCGGAACAAGCTTGAGATCGCCAACCTGAACTACCAGCGGGAACATGAAATCGCGGGGGTGCGGTCAAAGCTATTCACCAATGTATCGCACGAATTCCGTACGCCGTTAACGCTCATGATGGGCCCGCTATCTGATCTGTCCGCATCGTCCCATCTGGATGAGGGGGCAAAAGGCACACTCAACCGCGTACTCAACCATGCCAAACGCCTGTTGCATCTGGTAAACCAATTACTGGTGTTTCAGAGAGCAGAGGCGAGCAGCCTGTCGCTTCACATCCGCCGGAATGACCTGGCGGCAGTGATCAAGGATGTAGCAGAGGCTTTCACGGATGAAGCAGGACGCAGAAAGCTCCGGTTTTCGATAAACTGTCCGGCGCAGCTGTATTTTTCGTTCGACAAGGAAAAAATAGAGATCGTCCTGTATAATCTGGTTTCCAATTCCTTCAAATTCACACCCGACGGAGGCAGCATATCTTTGTCTGCAAAAATATCAACGAAAACGGAGGACGATACGAGTTGCGAGATCAGCATCACCGATACCGGGAGTGGAATTCCTGAGGAAGATCATCAGAAGATATTTGAACGCTTCTATCAGGCCGGGAAAGGTCATCCTGATAAATCTACGGGAACAGGTATCGGACTGGCTTTTGTGAGTGAGCTGATGGATTTGCACGGAGGCCGGATAACTGTGGAAAGCTCTCCCGGTCAGGGCAGTACCTTCCGCTTATTTTTGCCCGCGGCCGGCTGGGACACTGAACATTCCACAGAAGACTTCGTTGAATTGAATACGATAAGTTCGCTTAAAAACGTACATACAGACTGGCAAACCAATACAGAATCCAAGGGACTTCCGGTCGCGCTTATCGTGGAAGACAACCAGGAAATCAGGGAATACATGGCCACTGTAATCAGTGAATTCTGTGAGGTCGTCCAGGCGACAGATGGCCAGCATGGACTGGAAACGGCATTTAACACCATTCCCGATGTGATCATCAGCGATATCATGATGCCCGGGCGGGACGGGTTCAGCTTATGCCAACAATTGCGTCACGACGAGCGTACATCTCACATACCCATTATATTGCTCACGGCCAGATCGGACGACGACGCCTACATCGAAGGCATCGGCAAAGGGGCCGATGTTTATCTGACGAAGCCGTTCAATCCTCTTGTCCTCAAATCATATGTCCGGAATTTAATAGCGCTACGGCAGAAACTCCGGGAGCAGTTTGCCCGTCATATCAATCTGGATCAGGACCCGGACAACCTGGGATCCTTCGAGGAAGACTTCATCAAACGGATCGTTTCCCACACCGAAGAACACCTGGCCTCGCCGGATTTCAATATCGATATACTCGCAGAGATCTCAAATATGAGCCGGTCAACGTTCTACCGGAAACTGAAAGCGATCACCGGCTTGTCCGGTTCCGAATTCATTAAGTTGATTCGCCTGAAGCGAAGCGCGGCCCTGCTGAAATCGGGGAATTTTAATGTTACGCAAGCGGCCTATGAGACCGGATTCAACGATTTAAAACACTTCCGGAGAAGTTTTCAGCAACAGTTCGGGCTTACACCATCGGAATACTCAAAGCAGCATAAAACAACAATTGAACTATCTCCCCCCTAATATTGGCCTGTCTTTCTCCCTCCGGGGACGGGGTACCCCTTTATTTTTGGGGAATGATCAAACATGATTGCATGACATTCCACGCCCGTATTTTCGTTAGCCTGCTTACTTTGATCCTGGTGATAACCGACGTCCAGGCAACCGACTATTTCGTACACCCGGGAAAGGGCAACGACGCCAATAGCGGATTATCTTTTTCGCAAGCAATAAAAACATTGGAAAGGGCATCACAATTGCCGCTCTCGCCTGGTGATCGCCTGTTATTGGCGGCAGGCCAGCGCCATCCCGGTTCATTGATCCTGACCGGGCTTCAGGGGCACCCTAACCGGCCGATTATCGTTACGTCCATCCCCTGGCCAAACAGCCTCACCCGTGAACCGGCGCTGATCGATGCAAGGGGATTCGCACAGGCGCTGCTTATCCGAAATTGCCAATATATCCATGTCGATTCATTGCACATAGAAGGTAACGGGTATATTCACAAACAGCCGGGATTGACCATGCGTTGTGGCATCCTGGTGACGGCAACCGGCAAAAACCTCACGGAAGGGATTACACTAAGCAATATCCGGATTCAGGACCTGTTTTACGAGAACCCCGGATATCTGCGCCCGTCCAAGGAAGTAGCAACAGCGAACGGGACCCAGGCCTATGGATGGGGGATCCGGGTAATGAGCACTGATGAAAGTTCAAGGATCGAAAACATCCGCATACAGGGGTGTCATATTGAGAACATCGGACATACCGGTATCAAGCTGACAGGAGCAAGGCAAAATATCAGTCGGGTATGGCTTTACAACAATCGTGTCATCCGCACCGGCGGACCAGGTATCCAGCTGTCGAATGTTAAGCTCGCGCATATCGCCAATAATGAGGTTACTTATTCAGGCAGCACGGACGATACCCGCAAATGGGGGCGCGGCAGCGGTTTGTGGACCTGGAGCTCGTCCAACATACTGATTGAAAAGAATCGGTTTACGTATGCCAATGGTCCTGGTGATTCGGCAGGCGCCCACATTGATTTCAATTGCGACAATGTGGTGCTTCAGTACAATTTCAGCGCCTACAACGCCGGTGGGTTCTGCGAAATCCTGGGGAATACGTTCAATTGCGCGTATCGCTACAATATTAGCGTAAATGACGGCATCCGGATTAAAGGAAAAGATGGCGCGTTCCAGGAAGGAAAAACATTCTGGTTAAGCGGTTACCAGGGAGAAGCCAGAAAACGAAAAGGGCCCGTAAACACTTATTTCTATAACAACACCATCTATCTTGATCAAGGGGTTACTGCAAAGTTTGCGATAGACGGAAGATCTGACGGCATCCTGATCGCCAATAATATCTTTTACATAGCAGGCGATTCCCGCATGGTCATGGGGGATCAGAGTAAACCTGATGATGCGGCTGACGAACGCTTGAGCCGCGTTCATTTCAGCAATAACCTCTACCTGAAGCCTGGGAACTGGCCGGCGGATCTGCTGATACAAGACAACGCACCCCTTTTCGGCGATCCGGAGTTCGCCGGCGGCGGTGGATTATCTCCTTCAGACTACCTGCCGGAAAATCAAAAATTGATCAAAGACAAAGGAATTAAGATTGACTATCTTACTGACGATGCTATTGGCGTGATGCAAGGCTTGCACGTGACAGAAGACATCCTAGGAAAAGGTATTGAAGGCCCGGCAGATCTGGGTGCACTTGAAATTGACTAAAGACAATGTATAATGTTTTATCATAGACTAGCTGACATGAAACTTTTTCTTTTCGGAATGATAGCCGCCGGATTGGTAACCGGGTGCCAGACCAGGGACGGATCACAGGAAGCGGCCACCGCGGCACATCCAAATATCGTAATCATCTACATGGATGACCTGGGTTACGGAGATGTCAGCGCATATGGCGCGACTGCACTGCACACTCCAAATATCGATCAATTGGCCCATGGGGGGATACAGTTTACTAATGGCTATGCCACCTCGGCAACCTGTACTCCGAGCCGGTTCGCACTCATGACCGGAATTTATCCCTGGCGCAATAAAGATGCCCGTATATTACCGGGAACGGCGCCGCTGCTGATCGATACCGCGCTGGTTACCCTGCCCGAAACACTGAAACAAGCCGGTTACCATACCGGAGTAGTAGGAAAATGGCACTTAGGTCTCGGAAGCGGCAACGTTGACTGGAATAAACACATCGCTCCGGGTCCCAATGAAATAGGCTTTGATTATTCCTTTATCATGGCTGCCACTCAAGACCGGGTTCCTACGATCTATATTGAAAACGGCATGACGGTAGGCCTGGACCCCAAAGATCCTATCTCCGTCAGCTACGAGGAAAATTTCGAGGGAGAACCCACGGGACTGGATAACCCGGAGTTGCTCACAATGAAGTGGCATCATGGACACAACAACAGCATCGTCAACGGCATTCCGCGGATCGGGTTTATGAAAGGAGGTGAGGCGGCACGCTGGAAAGACATCGATATGGCAGACACGTTTTTAGGGAAAGCGAAAGACTATATCGCTGAACACAATGACGAACCGTTTTTCCTTTATTATGCCATGCACCAGCCCCACGTTCCCCGTACTCCAAATCCCCGCTTCGTCGGCTCAACTGATATGGGGCCTCGTGGCGACGTAATTGCCGAAGCAGACTGGTGCATCGGGGAACTGATCAAGACACTGGAAAAAGAACAACTTCTGGAAAACACCTTGATCATTTTCACCAGCGACAACGGACCGGTCGTCAACGACGGATATGAAGACCAATCCGTCGAGCGGCTCGGCAACCACAAGCCCGGAGGGCCGTTGCGCGGCGGCAAATATAGCCTCTATGATGCTGGCACCCGTGTTCCTTTCATCGTTTACTGGAAAGGCATAATCGAACCGAAGGTTTCCGATGCACTGGTCTGTCAAATGGACTTGCTGGCCTCGCTGGCCAAATTAACCGGATCACCGGCACCATCCAGCGATAGCCAGGACCATCTGGAAGCATTCCTGGGTTCAAGCAACCAGGCCAGGACCTCCCTGATCGTGGAAGCCAGCGGACGGACCGCATTGCGTTCCGGAGACTGGGCGATGATCCCTCCCCATCATGGCCAGGAAATCAACAAGCAGGTAAATATAGAGCTCGGTAACGCTCCCGATTACCAGTTATATCAATTAACCAGCGATCCCGGACAGCAACACAATCTGGCTACGCAACAACCCGACACGCTGAAAAAACTAATTTCGGAATTCGAGCGGCTTCGCGGAAAAGACTACCAGGACAAGGTAAAGCCGCTGATATTAAAATGAGCATGAAACAACAAACCAAGGAATTTTGCCAGACGAAAGGACAGGGATGGCAGGAAACAGATGAAGGTATTGAACGGCAATTACTGGGCTACAATGACCAGTTGATGATGGCCAGGATCCGATTCAAGAAAGGTGCGGTTGGCACCTTGCACGATCATCCTCATGTACAGGCCAGTTACGTGGCCTCGGGGCGCTTTAAAGTAACTATCAACGACAAGGTAAGCATTCTATCTGCCGGAGACGCCTTCTTCGTGCCCTCGGGGGCTCCTCATGGCTGCGAGTGTCTGGAAGAAGGTATGCTCATCGACGTCTTCGCCCCCATGCGCGCCGATTTTCTGTAAATTCCATGCCTCCTTCCAGACAGAAACGACAGGCAAAGCCTTAAAATTCCCAAAAAGGTACTATCTTCATGCCGCCGTAGTCTTCTATATAGACCAACCTAAAACCCTAAATCGTAAATATGGATCGTTTATACGTGATTCAAACTCTTATTAAACGGTGGAAATTCAAGAACTATCTGGAAATCGGTGTTTTCACCGGGCATGTTTTTTTTCGCGTTCCAGGTTATTCAAAAGTAGCCGTTGACCCTGATTTCGCATTCGGACCCGCCCGAAAACTGGGTAAATCACTCATGAATCCCGGAAATTTTTTCAACCGTTATTTTCAAAAGTCAAGCGATGAATTCTTTAGTCGTGATGCGCCTTTAATGTACGCTAAAAAGCCGCTGGACATTGCGCTGGTGGATGGTATGCATGAATACTCGTACGCCTTGCGGGACATTGAGAACAGTTTGCGCTTTCTTTCTGCCGATGGCGTGGTCATTGTTCATGACTGCAACCCGACACAGGCCGAACATGCCTGCTCATTTGAAGAATATCAGGCAAGGGAATATAGCGGAATATGGAATGGCGACGTCTGGAAGGCTATTCTTTATCTGCGAAGCCAGCGGAATGATCTTCGTGTCATGGTACTCGACTGCGATCATGGCATTGGTATTATCCGGAAAGGAGAATCAGATGAAAAGCTGCCTTACACGCCAGAGGAAATTGCCGCTTTTACGTTTGATGATTTCCACAGAAACCGGGAGAAGTGGCTGGACCTGAAACCTCCCGGTCACTTATACAAACACTTTTAGATTCCTATCCTGGAAAATATGGAGAGAATTGTACGCGACGAAGCAAAAAAGATCTGGTTAGAAATTGCTCATAACAAAACTCCGGGGGACCTCCATCTGGAAATTGAGTTGTATAAAAAGATGCTCAATATCTTCCAGGTAGGCGACTTTCACTACTTTATATTCAACCCGCCTACCATGACCATTGAATTTTGCAGTGAATCGCTCACCGATAACCTGGGCTATCTGCCGGAAGAATTCACGTTGGATATACTGATGCAGAACATTCATCCGGATGATCTTCCTCATTTCATCAATTTTGAGGCCACTGTCACCCAGTTCTGGAAGCAGCTTCCGCCTGAAAAGGTCATGAAATACAAAAGTCGCTATGATTACCGGATCAGAAAGAAAGATGGAACCTATATCCGGATTATGCAACAAATTGTCACCATCCAAAGCGATGATGAAGGCGCTGTGCTCCGCACTTTTGTCGTACACACGGACATCTCCCATCTGAAGAAAAGCAATCGAATGATGCTTTCGTTCATAAGCCTTGAGGGAGGCCCTTCTTATATTGATGTGGATCCCATAAAGAAATTGATGCCTTCCAGGGAAATCCTCACTCGCCGCGAAACGGAGATCCTGGGATTACTTACCCAAAATATGAATTCAAAGGAAATTGCCCTCGCCCTGGGTATCAGCTGGTCCACAGTGACAACCCATCGAAAGAACATGCTTCGGAAAACCAGGACGACAAGTACGCTTGAGCTTATCCAACTGGGAATAAGCAAGGGCTGGCTATAATATAGTGTTAAGTTCACCATGCTCTGTCGCACCAGGATATTTCATGGTAAATTTAACACTAGTTGAAAAATTTTTACTTTTACTCCATGACAAAACTCCTTGTAAGCCTCTGCTGTGCATGCCTGATTTTTACCGGATGCGGCAACTCTCAGCCACCTTGGAAGTCCGCAGAGAGAGATTCCACACTGATATCGATCGACTCCATGGGCGCCAGCCTGAACTGGCCCGCCGACCTTGAGATCACCGGCTTTGCCGGGCCTGGCTTAACCCCCAGCCCTGCCTGCCTGGCGGTGGCACCTACCGGTGAAGTGTTCGTGGGTGTGGATATGATCGGATCATTGGGCAAGGACCCTGGAAGGGGCAGCATCGTGCGAATGGTTGATTGCAACAACGACGGAGTCATGGACAGTCATACGGAATTCGCCGCGGTGGATAACCCGCGTGGTATTTTGCCTCTGGGTGACCGGCTTTTTGTGCTGCATACAGTTTTCGAGGACGGTTTCGCCACAGGGATGGACCTGGTCGTTTTTGAAGACAAGGATCAGGATGGCGTTGCTGATGGTCCTTCCAAACCACTTATTGAACACATCAGCAACCCGCGCTTCCTCCAGGGTCGCGGAACCGATCATGCTACCAATGGCATCCGGATGGGTATTGACGGTTGGATTTATATTGCTGTGGGCGATTTCGGATTCCACAACGCGGTCGATCGGGACGGGAACAAACTGACCATGCTCGGCGGAGGAATCGTTCGTGTACGTCCCGACGGCACGGAAATGGAAATCTATACGCACGGCATGCGTAACATATACGATGTCGCCATCGACCCGTACATGAATATCTTTACCCGTGACAACACCAACGACGGCGGCGGCTGGAACATCCGGTTTAGTCATCAGGTGCAGTCCGGTGAATACGGCTACCCGGTACTTTTCAAGCATTTCACAGAAGAAATTATTCCTGCCCTGGTTGATCTGGGTGGCGGATCCGGTACCGGATCAATTTTTATGGATGATCCGCGCTGGCCCGAAAAATATAACCAGGTACCCATGATGGCAGACTGGGGCCGCAGCCAGCTTTACATCCATCGGGTAACCCCTTCCGGCGGAAGCTTCACGCAGCAGGAAGAAGAATTTATCAAATTGCCCCAGATCACCGATGTGGATGTGGACGGATCGGGCCGGATGTATCTTTCTGCCTGGGACGGCGCCGGGTACTCGGGAGATTCCACCAAAGGATTTGTCGTACGGGTAGTGCCTGCCGGATGGGAATACCAGGCCTTCCCCGATCTTGACGATGCATCCATCGGAGAATTAAAGGGATTCCTGAAGTCTGAAAGTAGCGTGACCCGCTTGTATGCTCAGCAAAATCTGCTGAAACGCGACCAGGAGAAAGCTTCGAAGGCGGCATGGGAAATCGCCTCCGATAAGAGCTTGCCCCTGGATGTCCGGGTAGCGGGCATTTTCACGTACGCGCAAACGGCAAAGGAAAACGCCACGGAACCATTAACCTCCCTTTGCGCCGACGATCAGGTGCGGGAGTTTGCGCTTCGCGCCCTGGCAGACCGGAAACC
>DATCYD010000373.1:0-3828 GCA_036570465.1 Anseongella sp. | reverse complement strand
TGGCAATGCCATTGAATCGCCGGTTACCTGGACGGCTTATATCGACCGGAATCAACTGAACTGGAGTGACGATCGTTTTGATCTTACTAAGGAATTGTACAAGCCGTTAAGCTTTGAATCACATATTCTCAACAGCGGTGGTACGGATCAGCAATTTACCCTGGAAAACCTTCCTCCCTGGCTTAAGGCAAATCCGTCCGGTGGGACAATTGATCCCCAGGGAAACCAGAAAGTGGTTTTTACGGTTAATGAAGGGCTGAATGCGGGTACTTACGATGAGATCGTATCTATGCGGAACGAGGATGGAGAAAACCAGACGCTTCCAATTCACCTGAAAGTGCGGGCTGAGTCTCCGGCCTGGACAGTTAATCCTGAAGAGTTTGAATATAGTATGACAGTCTATGGCAAATTGCGGATCAACAATATTTTCTCCAGCGATCCGGATGACCTCCTGGCGGTATTTTCAGGCGGTAAATGCGTGGGTGTGACCAAGAATGTCTATAACGAGGCAAATGATCTCTGGTACGCATTTCTGACGATTTACAGTAAAGCTTCGGTACAAGACGATCTGGAGTTCCGTATATGGGACGCCAGTACCGGCAAGATCTTTCAGGGGGTACCTTCGGCCACTGTTATCTTTGCCAACGGTGCCATAGCGGGAACTGCTCGTGAACCGATCGTTTTTACCGGGGAGGAATTGCTGTTTCAGGAGATTGCATTAAACCAGGGGTGGAACTGGATCTCTTTGAACCTGACCGGTCCGAAGATGAATGATATCAATGCCACCCTGGCAGGCGGAGAATGGCAGACGGGCGATATTCTGAAGAATGAACAACTGGGCTTTGAGAGTTATTCTGCCGAATATGGCTGGGTAGGTACGCTGACAGGTTTTAATAATCGTTCCCTGTTTATGCTCCGTTCCACGACAGCACAACAGCTAAGCATCGCGGGGATTCCGCCCGATATCGCTACCACTCCCATCCCGGTGGAAGGCGGGCAATGGAATTACATCAGTTACCTGCCTCCAACGAATATGACGGTGCAGGAGGCACTGGCAGGCTATGAGGCATCGGATGAAGACGTGATTAAATCCCAGACCGGTTTTGCCATGTATGATTCTCAGACCGGGTGGGTAGGCAATCTTTCTTATCTGGAACCAGGCAAGGGTTATATGCTCTTCCGCAAGGCAGGGAGTGATGTCTCTTTCTTTTATCCTGTTCAGGGCGGAACGCTTTCTGAGTCTGCGTTCGCGGAAGCCTCAGACGGAATCCTGCTTCGTTCCGGTGGTGGAAGCGGTGAAGGGACCGGCAATAGTCAGCTGCTAAACCCACTGCAATCGCCCGTATCGGATAATTATCGCTTTGCCGGGAATATGACTATTGTGGCGACGGTGGATGATGATTTCGGGCTGCGCCCGGGAGACCGGTTATTGGCGCGGGTGGACGGAGAGTTGCGTGGACGGGCCCAGGTAATGAGCCTCCGGGCTTCCGGCAGGCAACGCTTTTTCCTGAACGTTTCCGGAGACGAATCGTCGGTGGTACATTTCGAAATAGAACGACAGGGGAAAGTGGTTGCCCGTTCGGTGACAACAATTGGTTATGATTCCGATGCGCATGCAGGCACGCCGGACGATCCGCTGGTCATTCGCATTGAAACCGAAGCGGCAACTGTATTGATGTACCCCAACCCCTTTTCCTCCCTGATCAATATCGAAGGAGAGATCCATGGTGGAGATGCCACTCAGACAAGTAATACCTCCCACCGGGTGCAGTTAAAGGTTTATGATGTAACCGGCGGGTTAGTATTGGAACGGCTACCGGAACGCGTGACCGGAAACCGTTTTCATATCACCTGGAACGGACGGAATGCCGGCGGCCAATCTTGCCGGCCGGGAGTTTATTTTATCCATGTGGTCATCGACGGACGTCCGGTTTCGGGGAAAGTGATCAAAGTGGATACACCGAAATAAATAGCATGATGAGACCATCAATTATTCAGCTGACATATATGAAACGGTACCTGGTTCTTGTGACACTTCTGACAATGCTTCTGGGGGTGGGGGCCTGTAAAAAGAAAAAAAGCGAAAACCCGCTGCCGGTATATCCTGCTCCATCCTGGAGTTCCGCCGGGACAGAAAAATATCCTTTCAGCATGACCGCGGTTGTACAGCTGCCGAACGCTATGCAGGCCGGCTACACCAAAGAGGATGAGCTTGGCGCTTTTATGAACGGTGAATGCCGTGGAGCGGGAGAGGTAGTGATGGTGGGCAATAACATCACTTTTTACGTGATGATCCGCGGACAGGCTGCCGAAGAAGAGGATATCATCTTTAAGTATTTCAGTGCGGGAACCGGCCATATCTATCTCTCAAAGAAGCCTGTGGAATTTACCGTGGACGGCAACTACGGTTCTGCCGATCAGCCCTGGGTACTGGAGCTGGAACCGCAACAATAACCTCCCCGGCAATGCTTTTTGCGCTGAAAGTTGTATATCAGGACGGGTCAGTTTTTGTCCGGAAATGAACACAACTGTGTGCGTTTTCGAACGAGCCTGAATTATAAACCACTTTCAGCATGGATTCGGACATGTACCAGATTCTGGCCTTGATATTGCGGCGAAGGATTTCTAAAATTCAGGATGATCCGCTTAAATGATATTTCAAAATTCTATCCGGCAGGGTTTGGAAGGACTTACGTATTGCGTCATATTGACCTGGAGATCGATGAAGGGGACTTTTTAAGTATCATGGGACCCTCCGGCGCCGGAAAATCTACCCTTTTGCACATTTTAGGTCTTTTGGAAGACCCTTCTGATGGTAGGTACTTGTTTCTGGAAGAACCCGTACAGAAGCTCAGCGAAATGAAGCGCACCCTGTTGCACCGGGATCATATTGGCTTTGTTTTCCAGCAGTATCATCTCATTGATGAACTGACAGTGTATGAAAATATCGAAACGCCGCTGCTTTACAAAAAGCTGAAGGCTTCCGAGCGTAAGAGCAGAGTGGCTGACGTGCTGGATCGCTTCAACATGGTAGCGAAAAAGGATATGTTCCCTGCCCAGTTGTCAGGCGGGCAACAACAACTGGTGGGGGTAGCCCGGGCAATCGTATCGCGTCCGCGAGTGATCTTTGCCGACGAACCTACGGGGAATCTGCATTCAGATCAGGCCCGGGAGATTATGGGCCTGTTCAGGGAGCTCAATGAGAAGGACGGGATTACAATTGTTCAAGTGACGCATTCTGAGGAAAACGCCGCTTACGGGAAGCGGATTGTCCATTTAATGGATGGACAGGTCATAACCCGTAACTAAAAATTTACTGCTGTCTCATTTTATTAAGTAGAATTATTTATATACTTGTAGCAGATGATTACACATTACCGCTTTTTCTTGCATCTTGTCAAACGTTATGCCACTGGCGCTTCCGCGGCACTTGGTCTGCTTTTTATCAGCACCGGGGCAACCGGGCAGCAGCACCTTACCTTGCAGGAATGCATCGAATATGCTGTGGAAAACAATCTGGACATTGAACAGGCCCGGATCAACGAACGAATTTCAGATGTGGATTACCGCCAGTCGAAATACGATTTGCTTCCGGACCTGAACGGGTCGGCTTCGCACAGCATCAGCTTCGGCCGGAGTGTGAATCCGATCACTGACGTAATTGACGATCAGCGAATCAGCGCCGGCGGGTTTAACCTGAATGCCAACTTGTTGTTATTTTCGGGTTTTCAACGCCTGAATTCCATTGCCCAGGCCAGATACGCCATGATGAGCAATCAAACCGCCGTGGAGCGGATCAAGCAACAGGTGATGGTGAATGTGGCGGCT
>DATCYD010000372.1:0-5054 GCA_036570465.1 Anseongella sp. | reverse complement strand
CAGTGAAAACGACTGCGGCACACTTCGCGGGGTTACTACTTCGGCTCTGAAGGATAACGAAGATGTGGTAGAGCCCTTGTACGAAAGAATCCTGGGAAGGGTGTCATTGCATGATGTATATGATCCCATTTCAGGAGACCTGATCGTGGCCGGCGGCGAGGAAATCGATGAGGACAGGGCACGTTTGATCGAAGGGTCGGCTATTGAATCGGTGGAGATCCGGTCGGTACTGACCTGTGAATCGAAGCGTGGCGCCTGCGCCCGGTGCTACGGTCGTAACCTTTCTACCGGAAAGCTGGTCCAGATCGGCGAATCGGTTGGGGTGATCGCAGCGCAATCCATTGGAGAACCGGGTACGCAGTTGACTCTTCGTACCTTCCACGTGGGTGGTACCGCTTCCAATATTGCTGCCGAATCGCAGATCATTGCGAAATTCAACGGAAAGCTTGAATTTGAAAACATACGTACAGTAGGTGGCAAGTCGGCGGATGGGAGTGATATTCAAATCGTTATCGGCCGCTCTGGCGAAGTCCGGATTATTGACGAGAGTCTGGGCAAAGTAGTGATGAACAATAATGTTCCCTACGGTGCGCATCTTTTTGTCAAGGAAGGACAAGAGCTGGAAAAAGGCGAACTGATCTGTAGCTGGGACCCTTATAATGCGGTTATGGTATCGGATTTCGCCGGAAAGGTGGAATTTGAATCGGTACTGGAAGGGGTAACCTTCCGGGAAGAATCCGATGAACAAACCGGTCACCGTGAAAAGGTGATCATCGATACCCGGGACAAAACCAAAAACCCGGTGATCAGTGTGATCGGAAAGAAGGGACAGGAAAAGTCATATAATATCCCGGTTGGCGCTCATATTATTGTAGAAAACGGGGAAAGTATCAAAGCCGGCCAGGTGCTGGTAAAGATCCCCCGCGCCGCAGGTAAGACACGGGATATCACCGGCGGTCTGCCACGGGTAACAGAGCTCTTTGAAGCGAGAAATCCGTCCAACCCGGCTGTTGTAACTGAGATTGACGGGGTGGTTACCCTGGGAGGCACCAAGCGTGGCAACCGGGAAATCATCATCGAGTCGAAGGACGGACAGACGAAGAAATACCTTGTACCCCTGTCCAAACATATTCTGGTACAGGATAACGACTTTGTCAAGGCGGGTACTTCCCTTTCTGATGGAGCTATTTCCCCGGCCGATATTCTGGCCATCAAGGGACCCGGCGCTGTGCAGGAATACCTGGTGAACGAAGTTCAGGAGGTTTATCGCTTACAAGGTGTGAAGATTAACGACAAGCACTTTGAAGTGATCGTCCATCAGATGATGCAGAAAGTGACCATCGACGATCCGGGTGATACCCGCTTCCTTGAAAAGGAATCCGTCAGCAAGATTGACTTCATGGAAGAGAATGATTGGATCTACGACAAAAAAGTAGTGACTGATCCGGGAGAGTCTCCGAACCTGAAGGCTGGCCAGATTATTAGTCTCCGCAAGTTGCGTGATGAAAATGCGCAGATGAAACGGAAAGACCTGAAACTGGTTGAAGTACGCGAAGCGCACCCGGCCACCTCAAGTCCGTTGCTGCAGGGCATCACCCGTGCCTCATTGGGCACGAAGAGCTTTATCTCGGCGGCCTCCTTCCAGGAAACCACCAAGGTGCTTAATGAAGCAGCCATCAGCGGAAAGGCAGATACTATGCTTGGGTTGAAGGAAAACGTCATCGTTGGTCATTTGATCCCGGCGGGTACCGGCATGCGCATGTACGACAAGCTGATCGTTGGTTCACAGGAAGAATACGATCGCCTGGTTGCTTCCAAGGAAGAAGCAGAACAGGAATAGCCCTGCTATTCCCTTGAAAATAAAAGAAGGCTGGCTCACTAAAAGGGTCAGCCTTTTTTATCGTTATGGTCATTTTTTTGTACCTTCATTGACCAGATAAACGTAATACACGATACCATGGAAGAAAAAAACGAGACCCAATTAAACATAGAACTGACCGAGGAGGTTGCCGAAGGTATTTACTCGAACCTGGCCATTATCACCCATTCTACTTCAGAGTTTGTGCTTGATTTCGTGCGGGTCATGCCGGGGGTACCTAAAGCTAAAGTGAAGGCGCGGATCGTGCTCACCCCGGAACACGCGAAGCGCTTGCTGGGCGCGCTGAACGATAATATTCAGAAATACGAAGCCATTAACGGCAAAATAGAAGTCAAAGAAGGAACGCCTCCCATTCCGATGAATTTCGGAGGGCCGGTAGCGCAGGCGTGAAAGCTGCAAATGAGCTCCGGAGATCCTCGCGCAAAGCTTTGCTTTACCTTTTCGGGGATAAAAGTCGCTCATGTGCGCCTTTCACGCCTGCCTTTGAAGCAATTCGAGGATTTTTTTGAAGTCTTGGGGGCGAAGCCAGATGGTGGCAGGGGTGCGTTTTAACCAGGTGATTTGACGTTTGGCAAAGCGACGGGTATTTCGTTTGATGAGGTCGATGGCTTCTTCGAGGGAGGTTGTTTCATCAAAATAGTTGAAGAGTTCGGTGTAGCCGACAGTCTCCAGGGTTTTCAGGGGACGGTGGGGATAGACTTTCCGGGCTTCTTCCACAAGGCCTGAGGCGATCATGATATCGACGCGTTCATTGATGCGTTGGTAGAGATGGGGACGATCCAGGTCAATGGCAAAACGGACTATCCGGAAAGGGCGGGGCTTGGGTTGTGCTTTCAGGAAGGATGAATAGGGTTTTCCGCTGGAGATAAAGACCTCAAGGGCCCTGATGACACGTTGGGGGTTGTTAATATCTACTTTTTCATAGTATGCCGGGTCTGCTTCCCGTAACATTTGCTGCAGGGGTAGCAGGCCTTCTTCAAGATGTTTTTTATTGAGTGTCTCGCGGATTTCAGGATCGGTTTGGGGGAGTGCGTCCAGGCCGTTGCATACGGCGTCCAGGAACAGACCGGAACCGCCCGTCATGACAAGGATATCGTGTGTTTTAAAGAGCTGGGAAATGACAGACAGGGCTTCCTCTTCAAAGCGTCCGGCATTGAGTTCTTCAAAGATGCTTCTGTTAGCAATGAAGTGATGGGGTACGGCGCTGAGCTCGGTCGGGGATGGTTGTGCGGTTCCGATAGGCAATTCCCTGTAGAACTGCCGGGAATCGGCAGAAATAATCTCGGTACGATAGTGACTGGCGACTTCGATCGAAAGGGCGGTTTTTCCGGAAGCGGTGGGCCCTGCAATAACGATCAGTGTTTTCTGCATCAAAACCGGTTATCGTCTCTGCGCGCCTTTAGTATTCTTCTTCATCACTGCTGTCCCCGTAGCCGATGTCATCTCCTTCTGCTCCTTCGAATTCATCATCATGTTCATCCGCTTCGGTTTCGTGTTCATCCTGGTCGATGCCAAATTCTTCTGTTATCTTGTTTTCATCGTCCACGCCAAGGTCGTCTTCTTCGAACTCATCGCCTTCTTCCTTGGGAGGTGTAGTGCTGATGAACTGCTTGGGGGCTTCACCGGATGTCCTTGCACAATATGGATAGGTAACGCCGGGTTCCTCGTTCATGCTGATCTTAATTAACTCTACCAGGAAATCCAGTGGACGCTGAAAATTGAAAATGTAATAGAACTTTTGGTGGGGATCTTCAATGAATTTGCTCAAACGGGCATTACTCATTAATTTTACCTCACGGGTTTTCCTCCTTTCATCAGGGAAAATAGTAATTTCTTCCCCTTTATGCCACTGGTCGTTGCTGACATAAAATGAGGAAGGGTAGTCTGGTTGGTAGCCAATCGATTGATGAATGGCATAATGCAGGTCCTCAAATGTCTGGTTAGACCGGATGTCAATATCGCGGTATCCATCATAGTCTTCAAATGCAACTCTAAATCGGTAAATCGCCATGTTTTTTGCCGGTTTTTGCAAAAATAGAAAAAGATTGTTTATTTGCGTAAATACGTTGGAATGAATCGGGTTGATCGTCTGTTTGGGATTTTAATCGCACTCCAGTCCAGGAAATATACCAGCCTGGATTGGCTGGCTGACAAGTACGACATCAGCGAACGCACGGTTTACCGTGATCTCCGGGCGCTTTCTGAGCTTGGAATCCCATTGAGTTTCGAACCTCTCAAAGGCTATTGCATTGTGCAAGGCTATTTTTTGCCTCCTGTATCTTTTACCAGCGAGGAAGCCGGGGCACTGGTACTGATGGAAACATTGGCATCAGGTTTTGCGGATCAGTCCATCCGGGAGCACTATACCAACGCCTTGAATAAGGTGAAAGCGGTGCTGCGGAGCTCTCAGAGGGATAAGCTGGAGATGCTCAGTAGTCACACCAGGATTCAACTTCCGGCTTCGTACCGTCATGATTTTCCATATTTGTCTGTTTTGCAGGAAGCCATTTCGGGCAGGCAGATCATCGAGATTGAATACATGAACACGAAGGAGGAACACAGCCGGCGGCAGGCAGAGCCGCTTGGATTGGTTTTTTATGCATTTAACTGGCACCTGGTTGCCTGGTGTCACCTGCGTTCGGGCTATCGGGACTTCAGGGTATCACGCATCATGAGAATCAGCAATACAGGCCAGCCTTTCAGCCGGGCAGAACACATTGACCTGGATGATTATATGAAAACATTGCCGGTTGATTATTGATCCGGGTTTAGCCCCATTTCTTCGCCGAGCCGTTTCAGCAACTCCAGGGCTTCTTCACGATTGCTGCGGATGTCGCCATCCAGAATGGCTTCACGAATGCGGTTCTTGAGCGTGCCTACTTCCCTTCCTTCCTTCAGGCCGAATAGTTCCATGATATCGTGACCCGTTACCGGGGGTTGCCAGTTACGCATGCGGTCCCGTTCTTCGACATCGATTAGTTTTTGCTGGACAAGTTCAAAGTTCTGCTTGTACTTTTTGATCTTGTATTCGTTCCTGGTGGTGATATCTGCATTGCAAAGAGTCATGAGCGAATCAATATCATCGCCCGCTTCAAACAATAGCCTTCGGACGGCAGAGTCGGTGACGATGTCCTGTGCCAGTACAATTGGTCGCAGATGAAGTGCTACC
Source organism: Anseongella sp. (assembly GCA_036570465.1). GTDB lineage: Bacteria > Bacteroidota > Bacteroidia > Sphingobacteriales > Sphingobacteriaceae > Anseongella. Next base: position 6 of record DATCYD010000372.1, on the reverse strand, counting down.
ATTTTT
>DATCYD010000371.1:0-7229 GCA_036570465.1 Anseongella sp. | reverse complement strand
GGAGCATCCCGCTTATTTTGAAGATACCCTGGCCTATGCCCTTGCTTTCGGACTGGCAGAGGAATACGGTAAAAAATTCGATGGTCTCATTGTCAAGTCACCCGAATGGTATTCCGGGGGCGGCACCCATTTTACTGCAGGAAGTTTCTCAAATTCATTTCATTCGGCCATGACCTCAACTACCCAAACGCTGGTCAGCCGTCCTTCATCCTCTGGAAGCGGCGGTTCTTCAGGGGGAGGAGGAAGCAGCGGCGGTGGTTTTGGCGGCGGTGGCGGCGGGTCCTGGTAGTAATTGGATAAGATTCCACGCCCAGCCGGGTACCATTTCACTTAGTGCGAATCACAACCCTATATTGGTCTCATTTCGCTATGTGATCATTCCGGGAGGAGTTGCAGCCTCTGGCAGGTCCGGCCATGATCCATGCAGCAAAGTCACACAAGATCAGCCCTTCTTTTTATCTTCCAGCTTGTCGCCGGTAACGATGGCTTTGATCTTTTCTTCCAGCTCGGCGGAGAGTTCCGGATTATCAAGCAGCAATTGTTTGACGGCATCGCGACCCTGACCCAGTTTCGTTTCCCCATAGCTGAACCAGGAGCCTGATTTTTTAACGATCCCGAACTCTACACCCAGGTCGATGATCTCACCTACCTTTGAAATGCCCTGTCCGTAAATGATGTCAAACTCAGCGATGCGGAAGGGTGGAGCTACCTTGTTCTTGACCACTTTTACGCGTACCCGGTTCCCGCTGACTTCATCCGCGTCCTTGATCTGGCTGATGCGACGGATATCGAGCCGCAGGGACGAATAGAACTTCAGCGCGTTGCCACCTGTGGTGGTTTCGGGATTTCCGAACATGACACCGATCTTTTCACGAAGCTGGTTGATGAAAACACAGCAGCAACCGGTTTTGCTGATGGTGGCGGTGAGCTTGCGCATAGCCTGCGACATCAGCCGGGCTTGCAGACCCATCTTGGAATCTCCCATTTCCCCTTCCAGTTCACTTTTGGGAACCAGGGCGGCTACCGAGTCGATCACCAGCACATCGATGGCTCCTGAGCGGATCAGGTTATCGGCGATCTCCAGCGCCTGTTCTCCGTTGTCAGGCTGAGAGATAAGCAGATTATCCACATCCACACCCAGTTGCCGGGCATAATATTTATCAAAAGCATGCTCGGCGTCTATAAATGCAGCGACGCCTCCTTTTTTCTGAGCTTCGGCGATGACATGAATGGCCAGGGTGGTTTTACCGGACGATTCGGGACCATAAATCTCCACGACCCGTCCCTTGGGAAAGCCGCCGATCCCCAGCGCGATGTCAAGACCAATGGAACCGGTAGGAATGGCTTCTACCTTCACGATGGGTGAATCACCCAATCGCATAATGGTACCCTTCCCAAATTCCTTCTCCAGTTTATCAAGCGTAAGCTGCAGCGCCTTCAGCTTCTCGGTTTTAACGTCGCTCATTTTGCTAAAATTTTTTGCTAAGATAAGAAATCTCCCGTGGAATAGAGGAAGAAGTTTTAAGAAATTTTACGACTTTATTATACCTTAACCGGGTTATTGGTTGCAAAGTATTTGCAAATGGCAGTAATGCCGCACTTGGCGCATTTTGGCTTTCGGGCAATACATACATATCGGCCATGCAGGATCAGCCAGTGATGGGAAATGTGTATTTTGTCTTTCGGGATGAACCGGATCAATTCCTTTTCAACAGCATAAGGAGTAGTGGCTTTTTCGCTGACCAGACCAATTCGCCGGGATACCCTGAATACATGCGTATCCACGGCCATCGCAGGTAGCTGGAATACCACCGAGGCAATGACGTTGGCCGTTTTTCGCCCCACACCGGGAAGCTTTTGCAGCTCGATGACCTCCGAAGGCACTTTTCCGCCAAAGTCTTTCTCCAGCATTCTGGCCATCCCTACCAGGTGCCGCGATTTATTATTGGGGTAGCTGATAGAACGGATGTACGGGAACACGTCTTCTGATCCGGCGGCGGCCAGGTGTCTGGATGTAGGGAAACGTTCAAAGAGGGCAGGTGTGGTCATATTGACCCGCTTGTCAGTACATTGAGCGGAAAGGATTACCGCCACCAGCAATTCGTACGGATTTGTGTAAACGAGTTCTGTTTCTGCGTTCGGCTGATGGTTGGAAAAATAATCGATGAATGCCTTGTAGCGTTCTTTTTTTAGCATCTGCTCATGTTCAGCATCTTCCAATATCAAGGGAGCGGGAATACTCAAGGACATGCCTTGTGCATTCCTCCCGCGGTTCGGCACGCAATCTGTCAAGCATTTCCTTTAAAAGTGCCAGATTTTCACTCGTTTCGGACGCGGTCCTGGTAAAAGGGTTTCCTTCTTCTGTTTCTTCTTCGCGGAAGAGACGGAGCAGATCATTCGGAGTAGAGTATTTGATCATAAGCGAGAACAAATTTCAAGATTTTATTTATATGCTATATAACGAAACTCAATATTAAATATTTCATACGCATTGCTGCTAAATCGCAAAATAATTTTACAATGGGCCCTGGCAGGTTTTTTGCTACCTTTACGGTTCATAAGCCTTGGGTATGAAACGATATTAACCTCTAAATAGTTTTAATCATGAACACTAGAACTCTCTCTCTTTTATCATTTTCAGCAGCTATTGCTATGTCAATGACAGCCTGTAATCCGTCGTCAAAATCCGGCGGCGATGGTAGTGATACTACCATGGCAGAAGATCACATGATGACTGAATCAGCTGCGAAAACAGCGGTTGCTACCATCAGTCCCCTTGGCGAGAACGGGATCAGCGGAACGGTAACCTTTACCGAAGAAAACGGTCAGGTAAAGATGGTGGCTAATATAACTTCTCCTGGTAACGGCACGCATGCCATCCATATTCACGAAACGGGTGATTGCAGCGCTGCTGATGGCTCTTCAGCGGGAGGGCACTGGAACCCGACTGGCGAAGATCATGGAAAATGGGGAGAAGCGCCGTTCCACCGTGGAGATATCGGGAATATTGAAGTAGGTGATGACGGGACGGGGTCTCTCGAACTTACTACAGATCTATGGTGTGTGGATTGTACGGATGCTACCAAAAATATCGTTGGACACGCTATCATTGTCCATGAAATGCATGATGATTTCCACAGCCAGCCCAGCGGGGACGCCGGTAGCCGGAAAGGATGTGCGGTTATTGAATTACAATAAGGATTGTTGATTTCCGTGTTAGCACGGCTGGTTTGAGGCAGCAGGTTTCAGTGGTTATTTAGTAACACGAAGCCTGCTGCCTATTTTTTATCCGATACATACATGGTATCGATGTACATTTCTCCTTTTTCGCTCAACATGTACTCGATGTAGCGTTTTCCCGCAGTGGATTTTGTACTGTCCGGGTAAACCGGAAAGGTTCGCCTCAGCATGTCACGGCCCATCAGCCGGTACACGTCTTCTCCACGGTATCCTTGCAGGGCTTCTTTACTTAATTCGGGGCAATAGACCTTCTTCCAGTCTTTGTCAGAGAATTCGTAGGCGTAGAAATACCAGTATTCGTGATCATCGCGGGTTTCTGTAAAAATGAGCAGTTCGGGTTCATCGTTGTCGTTGAGGTCAGTAATCCGAACAATGATCAGCTCTCCGGTGATCTCTTCCATGATGTCAGTCAGAAAGATACCATCCTTGACTGCGATGATCTGCATCTGTCTTAAAGAGTCATCCCCAAGTGTTGTTATATTAAACTGAATACCATTAGGCGCTGTATAAGACTTCTCAAAGGAAACTTTAGCCGATCCTGTTTTTTCTTCATTCGTCTGCCGGGAAGCGCCGGCTTCTACTGTATCATCCAGCAAGCTGTCGATTGACTGGGATTGGCGTTGCTGCTGCCCTGGTTTACAGGCCGTCAGAATCAGAAAAAACAGGATGGGGATTAAAGCGCTCTTCATCTCAAGGTTTGTCTGGTGACATGTTATCGATGACAAAGGTACCTTTTTCACGGGTATTATTCTTCGATCCAGGTGGTTTTTTCCTCCGGGGAAATGCGTTTGGCCTCTACAGGTGTTTCCTGGTGGATCCCCATATAGAATAACCCGACACATTTTTCAAGCGGGGATAATTCAAGAAATGCACCCAGTTGTGAGATTATTCCAGGACTGATCCAGTAAGCGCCGACACCGTGAGCGGTTTCTGTCAACCACATATTCTGCACGGCACAGGCCACCGATGCCAGTTCTTCCCACTCCGGTAATTTTTCCGGATGCGCTTTTAACACAATGGCGATAACGCTGTCTGACTGCAGGACTTTGTTCCGGGTGGCCTCGTATTTTGTCGTCAGGAACCTGTCAGCGGGTGTGTTCTCCTGATAGAGCCGTGAAAGCTCGCCGGCAAGACGTTCAAGTCCTTTTTTCCGAAATACACGGAATTTCCAGGGTTGGGTTAGCTTATGACTGGGCGCGAAAGTAGCATTGGCCAGCATTTCTTCTATAATTGACCTTGGGATTTCTTTCCGCAAATAACTTCGCGGGAAAATGCTTCGACGGGTACGGATTACCCGGTTGAGAATATCTATTGTGGCGTTCATTGTTGATTTTTAGCCAAAAATATAAAAAAACCGCCCATTTTGAGCGGTTTTCAATTGTTTTACCATATCGTGTTGACTCCTGGCAACTGATCCGGCAGCTTAACTCCGCGGACGGCTGGAGCGGGATGACTCCCTGGCGGAAGCTTTTCGTCCGGAAGAAGTACGTTGTGGCCGGGCTTCAGATCTGGAGGGGCGGCTTTGCGGCCTGGCCTGAGGTCGTGATTCCCGCTTTTGCGGCCGTGCTTCGGGCCGTGAAGACCTTGTTTGCGGCCTGGCTTCAGGCCGTGATGACCGAGTTTGTGGTCTGGCCTGAGGCCGTGAAGACCTTGTTTGCGGCCTGGCTTCAGGCCGTGAAGACCTTGTTTGCGGCCGTGCTTCGGGCCGTGAAGACCTTGTTTGCGGCCTGGCTTCAGGTCGTGATGACCGAGTTTGTGGTCTGGCCTGAGGCCGTGATTCCCGCGTTTGCGGCCGTACTTCAGGCCGTGAAGACCGGGGTCTGGTAGAACGGATCTCTCCCGAAGACTGTGACGGCCTTACAGATGACCGTGGGCGGCTGGACGAAGTAACAGCTGACCGTCCCGGCCGTGGTGTGCTTCTGTCCGCGGCATAAACCCTTGATGGTCGCGGCCGGGCGTTCGATCTGGACTTTGCCACCGATGGACGGTATATGTGTACCGAGCCACCCTGGATTGATCCCTGTCCCGGCCGACTGGAATGGCTGACATTATACACATGAACCCTTCTTCCGGTATATCGTTCGATCTCCCTGTATCGTGGTCCACTGACATATCGCCGGTTATTGCGCACATAAATATTATTGATCACCGTCGTGTGATGATAAACATTTACTACCCGCGCCCGCGGAACGTAATAATCGTAAAGACGGTAGCTGGTGATATACCTTCTGGGAACGAATATCCATTGAAACAGCGGTAGGTTCACCGAAATGCCAATGCTGATCCCAGGCTGCAGCGGGGCCCATCCATAATAATCTCCGCCTGACCTCCAGGAGACCCAAGCTGGTCCCCATTCATAGCCGGGAACCCACATCCATCCGTAGTAATCGTCATATTTCCATCGTCCGTAGTGGAAAGGTGCCCACCCCCAATTGTAATCCGAAACCCAGGTATTGCCATAAGAGGTCGTGACCCAATGTCCGCGGGTTGCATAAGGATGAAAATCCTGTTCCACATCCGGAATCCAGACATACCCGTAATCGGGATCGTCTATCCAGCTTCCGTATGGGGAAAGTTCATCATAGAATGTTTGAAAAGAAATGCTGGCGCGCGGCTGAGCGGTTAAGCGTTCCGTACCTGCAAGAATGGTGATAAAGCCGATAAACAGGCTTGTCACTGCTATGTTGAGGGCCTTTTTCATGATTCCTCCGTTTTTGGTGTACTAGTAAGACGCATAGAAACGCCAAACGTTTAGCATGGTAACGTCAATGTAATGGAAAAGTTGCATTTTGACGCCTGCACAACACCTGATAATAGGGCATAGTTTTTGAGTCTTGTCACCGATGTTCATATCCATCCTGACGCTTGGTACCCGCGGTGATGTGCAGCCATTTGTAGCGTTGGCACAGGAACTTAAAAAGCGGGGAAACGATGTGGTTCTTGCAACCGGCCCTTGTTTCAGACAGCTGGTAGAATCACATGGCATTGCGTTTCGTCCGGTACGCGCTGATTTTCAGTCATTGCTTCAGACAGGAGAGGGGATGGAGCTGTTGAAAGCCAATCCCCTGGCCATCAGGAAGCATCTGAACGGAATCGTTTTTCCACTTCTTAATAATGTATTGGAAGATTTTTACGATGTAGCCCGGGAAAGCGACCTGATTATTTATCGTCCTAAAACGCTTGCTCATAGTTTTACCAGCCAGTTGCATGGCCGTGCTGTGCGGGCCGCGGTTGTCCCTGGTATTGCTTCTACCGCTGATTTCGGCAATCCGGTCATGTGCGGTTTCCAGTGGTTGCCGAAAGCCTTTAACCGGCTGACCTATTGTGCCAACAAACTTACCTATAATTGGTTTAACCGGCGTTTGAAGGATTTTCGCAGCCGGCAAGGCTGGGGTGTGCCCCGTAGGAATGAAGAAACTCCGGCGCTATACGGAATCAGTCAGGCTTTCCTGCCCCAGCCGGGTGACTGGCCCCATAATCATTACATGACCGGTTTCTGGTTTTCCACACCCGTTACCGAGAGCTGCAGCCAGGAGATTGACACCTTTCTGGAATCCGGAGAGCCACCGATCCTGGTGACACTGGGCAGCATGTCTGTAAAAACCAGGGTTCCGCTGGAGAAACTCCTTGAGGCTGCCCTGAAGGAAACCAATGAACGCTTTCTGGTGGCAAAAGGATGGCAGGAATGGGAGGCTGACTTGTTTAAAGATAACGACCGGATCCTGTTCGCCGGGGATTTGCCTTACAGGAGTCTGCTGCCCCGGGTAAAAGCCGTGGTTCATCATGGCGGTATCGGAACCATTGCCGAATGCCTCCGGGCGGGCAAACCTATGTTTATTTGTCCGGTGCTGCACCCGGTGGGTGACCATATGTTCTGGGGGCGTCAGGCGGAAAAAATGCGTTGCTCCGTTCCCCCTGTTCCACTAAAGAAGCTGAACCCCGGCACGTTCGCCAAACATGTGGGTCAACTGGCAGCCGGCCAGCAACTG
>DATCYD010000370.1:0-7156 GCA_036570465.1 Anseongella sp. | reverse complement strand
GCCCACACAATCATCCAATTTCATGCGATCCAGGGTGATCACCGAGATCACGACCAATCCTCCGGCGATCAAACCAATCAGCAACCCCTCTCCCGGGGTAATCACATCCGCCCCGGCAGTTACCCCCACCAGTCCGGCCAGAATACCATTCAGCACCATGCCCAGGTCCATTCGCTTAAAGAAGTAGAGTGCCGCCACAAATCCGCCGAGCGCACCGCCACAGGCTCCCAACGTAGTGTTGACCAACACCAAAGACGTGGCCCCCGGATCGGCGGAAAGCACAGAGCCTCCATTAAAACCGAACCAACCCAACCATAAAAGGAATACGCCGATCGTCGCCAGCGGAACGGAGGAGCCTGGAAAATCCTTTACCTTTCCGTTGTCATATTTCCCAAGCCGTGGCCCCAGCAACCAAATTCCTGCCAGCGCACCCCATCCGCCGATTGAATGGACAAGGGTTGAACCCGCAAAATCATGAAAGCCCCATGAATCAAGCATGCCACCGCCCCATTTCCAGCTACCAATAATGGGGTAGGCCAGGCCAACGAAAAACACCGTAAAAATCAGATAGGATGTAAGCTTTATCCGCTCTGCCACTGCCCCCGAAACGATGGTGGCCGCTGTGGCGGCAAACATCGCCTGGAAAAGAAAATCTGTCCAGTAGGTATAACCTCCATCGGCATAGCCCGCCGAATTTCCACCCTCGGGCAAGGCGATTCCAAACCCTGAAAAGCCAAACCATCCTGGCTCTTCAAAACCGGGGTACATCAAGTGGAATCCTATGAAGGCATAGGTAATGATCCCAATGACCGGCGTTAAAGTATTCTTGAATAATATATTTACAGTGTTCTTTGCCTGTGCAAATCCGGCTTCTACGGAGGCAAAACCAAGGTGCATAATAAAAACGAGTGCTGTTGCCAGCATCATCCATGAATTGTTGGCTATAAACTCAGAGTTTTCCATAAAAATTTTATAAAATAAGTGCTTAATTTCTAAAATATCACAATTTTACATACAATAATCACATATAATCTATTTATATCCGCAATATTCGATAATTATTCCCAAAGTAGCAACATATTTTTTATAAAAAGCCAAATTATTTACAAGAGTATATTAATATATACCATTTTTAATACAAAATTATCATATTATTGATAAATAATTTACACATTACTCGATATTTGAGACAAAAAATAACAAATAACCTCAAAACGAATAAAAATATCAGAAAATTTGATAAAACAAGGCGTATATGTGTCGAAAATTCGAGATTTTACGAATTTTCTTGCATTGAAATCGTGCTAATACACAGATTTTATGGCGCTAGCGCGCTACAATAAGAAAATAATTCTTTTTACCCCGTTGAGCCAGGATATAACGATCGTTGATCAGCGTTGAAGCATCCACCTGTTCATCCACAGAGGCCACCTTTGTCTTGTTCAGGCTGACTCCGCCACCCTGGATCATTTTCCTGGCCTCCGACCGGGATGGGAAAACAGCTGTTTCGTTCGCCAGGAGCTCAACAACACCCATGCCGGCGTCCAGCCCGGTCCGGGAAATTTCGAAACGGGGAACCCCTTCCAATACGCCGAGCAGCGCACTTTCAGGCAGTTCATTCAAAGTTTGGGACGTCGCATTGCCGAACAGGATCTCAGAGGCTTTTACCGAGGTTTCATAGTCTTCCGCGCTATGTACGCGGGTGGTAATGTCTTTAGCTAGATACTTCTGGAGCAATCGCTGATGAGGAGTCTTATCATGCTCTGCTTCCAGCGTTTCAATTTCTACACGGGTGGCCAGCGTAAAAATGCGAACATATTTTTTCACGTCTTCATCCGAGGCATTCAGCCAGAATTGGTAGAATTTATATGGGGAGGTTAGGGCCGGGTCCAGCCATACATTTCCACCTTCGGTTTTGCCGAATTTAGTACCGTCGGCTTTTGTGATCAGACGGGTGGTCATTGCAAAAGCTTCTCCACCTCCCATCCGGCGGATCAATTCAGTTCCGGTAACAATATTGCCCCATTGGTCAGAGCCGCCCATTTGTATCAGGCAGTTCTGATGCTTCCAAAGATGATAAAAATCATACCCCTGCAGTAACTGATAGCTGAATTCCGTAAAGGAAAGCCCATTGTCTCCTTCCAGTCGTTTTTTCACGGAGTCCTTAGCCATCATGTAGTTCACTGTCATGTGTTTACCCACATCGCGGATGAACTCCAAAAACGAATAACCCTTAAGCCAGTCATAGTTATTCACCATTTCCGCATCGGTAGCCCCGCTACCGAATTCAAGGAACTTCTCCAGTTGTCCCCGAATAGCTGAGACGTTGTGCCGAAGGGTATCCTCGGTGAGCAGTTTCCTTTCAGCAGCCTTAAATGAAGGATCGCCCACCATTCCCGTTGCTCCGCCTACCAGCGCAATGGGTTTATGACCTGCACGCTGAAAATGGATCAACGTCATCACCTGGGTAAGATGGCCCACATGCAGGGAATTTGCCGTTGGGTCAAAACCAATATAACCCGAAACAATTCCTTGCTGAAGTTTATCTTCGGTTCCCGGCATGATATCATGCAACATGCCCCTCCAACGGAGCTCTTCAACAAAATTCTTGTTTCTGGTCATAAGGATGACAAAGATAATATTTCACTACCTTTATCAGGAAACAAAACAAGGTTTTGAATTTTCTGTCTCATTTTTACCTGTTGCAGAACAACACCAACCCATATCTGGTATTGGGGATGGTGCTACCGGACATGGTCAAGAACCACCGGAAAAGCTGGAATTTGCATCCTCAGAAGCACGAAAGAGAACTTAATGCCGATCCGGTGATGAGCGCTATCCGCCTGGGCTGGGACCTCCACCTGGAAACCGACCGCCGGTTTCACTCCTCCGTTTTTTTCCACCACCATACCAGTCAGCTGCGAAAGCAAATCATTCGTGTGTTGCCTGATCGTCCCTACCGGCCCTTTTTCCTGGCACACATAGCCCTGGAGCTGTTGCTGGACAGCCTGTTGATCATTCACGAACGGGTGGATACCGGCCAATTCTACAGTCGCCTTTCCGATTGCAGGGAAGATGAAATCGTCCGTTTCCTGGAGATAAACGGCATTGGCGATGCTCATTCTTTTACTCCCTGGCTGCACGAATTCATCCGGGGGGAATATCTTTTTTCTTACCGGGATCCGGAAGGCCTGGCCTATGCTCTTGATCGCACCGGCAGGCTGGTTTGGCAAACACCGGTCAGCACAAAAGCCAGGGAAGAATTGGCAGATCTTCTCCAACGCTATCAGAGCAATATCGAAAACGAATACCTTCCGATTTTTGAAGAAATTACTTCTTATCTTCGCCTGTTATGATGACTCCGGCAGCAGCTCAAAAAGAGATACAGCGGCTTACCAAAGAATTGAAGCAGCATAATTACAATTACTATGCGCTGGCTCAACCCACAATCAGCGACCAGGACTTCGACCACATGCTGGAAGAACTGGCCCGGCTTGAAACGGAATTCCCGCAGTTTGCCAGCGCCGACTCCCCCACGCAAAAAGTCGGAGGAGAAATCATCAAGAGTTTCCAAACCGTCACACACCGGTATCCCATGCTGTCATTGGGAAACACCTATTCGGAACAAGACTTGCTGGACTTCGACAAACGCATAAAAAAACTGATCGGCGAGCACTTCGAATACATTTGCGAACTTAAATTTGACGGCGTGGCCATTGGTCTTACCTACCGGGATGGGAAATTGGCTCAGGCCGTCACCAGGGGCGATGGTACCCGGGGGGACGACGTCACCACCAACATCAAGACCATCAAGAACATCCCCAATTCCCTTGAAGCCAAAGGTGTCCCTGCTGAATTTGAGGTTCGTGGTGAAATATTCATGCACCGGAAGGCATTTGCCAGGCTAAACGCTGAACGGGTTGAGCAGGGTGAGGTGACCTATGCCAATCCACGGAATTTCTCAGCAGGCACCATCAAAATGCAAAATTCGGGAGAAGTGGCCCGCCGGCCTCTGGATTGTTTCCTGTATTTCCTGCTTGGTCCGCAGCTTCCCTATAAAACACATGAAGAAAGCATGGAAAAACTGCGGGAATGGGGCTTCCATGTTTCACCCCATGTGCGGCGGTGCGACACCATCACCGATGCACTGGCGTTTATTCACGAATACGAGAAAAAACGCTACGACCTGTCTTTCGACATTGACGGAATAGTTATTAAGGTGAACAGCTATGCCCAGCAGGAAGAACTGGGTTTCACCGCCAAATCACCTCGCTGGGCCATTGCTTATAAATACAAAGCTGAAGAGGTGGAAACCTTGCTGGAATCGGTTTCCTATCAGGTCGGAAGAACCGGCGCCATTACACCGGTGGCCAACCTGAAACCAGTTTTGCTTGCCGGCACAACGGTAAAAAGGGCTTCGCTGCATAATGCCAACGAAATTGAGCGACTGGACCTGCGTCCGGGAGACACCGTGCTGGTGGAAAAGGGTGGCGAAATTATCCCAAAGGTAATCCGCGTAAATTTTGAGAAACGTCCACCGGGGCTGGAACCCATCCGTTTTCCCATAACATGTCCGGAATGCAACACGCCGCTGGTCCGCAAAGAAGGGGAAGCGGTACACTATTGCCCGAACGACAGTGGTTGCCCAACACAAATCGTGGGTCGGATGCAGCACTTCATCAGCCGGCGAGCAATGGATATCCAGGGTATAGGCAGTGAAACCATCGAACACTTCTACCGAAATGGCCTGTTGCACGATATTGCCGACATTTACGAGCTAAAAACCAAAGAAGAGACCTTGCTTTCCATGGAACGCTTTGGAGAAAGATCGGTTAGCAATCTGCTCGATGGCATTGAAAAATCGAAGCAAATGCCCTTTGAGCGAGTGCTTTTTGGCCTGGGCATCCGTTATGTAGGAGAAACTGTCGCCCGCAAACTGGCCGCTCACTTCGGAGACCTGAACCACCTGAAAGCCGCAGGTTTCGACGAACTCATCGCTGTTCCCGAGATCGGCGACCGCATTGCCGATAGTCTGCTGGAATTCTTCAGGGATCCTGGTCACCTGTCGCTCCTTGACCGGCTGCGTGTCCATGGCCTGCAATTCAAGGCGGAAAAGAAAGAAATACAGCTCGAAAGCACCCGTCTTGAAGGAAAGACATTCCTTCTGTCCGGTGTTTTTGAAGAATTCAGCCGGGAAGAGCTGAAAGACATGATTGAACGCCATGGCGGAAAGAATCTGAGCGGAGTCTCCGCCAAACTAGATTACCTGGTAGCCGGAGACAATATGGGGCCTTCCAAACGGGAAAAGGCTGAAAAACTCAACGTACCCATCATTTCCGAAAAAAACCTTCTAAGCATGTTATCATGAGCATACTGGCTGACTTCCGGACCGGACTTGCCTACAAGCGCCTTGAAAGGCAGCGGCGGCGACAAACCGTCATCCATCATTCGGTTGCCTTCACTGAGACAGAAAGTATTGCCATACTATTCCAGGCGTACACGCTGGAAGATGTGACAGAGGTAAAGGATTTTGCCGCTTACCTGAAAGAGCAAGGCAAAAAGGTCACCGTACTTGGATATACTTCCGCCACCAACGAAACACGCTTCAAGACTAAGTCGGTCTTCTTCGAATATTTTACTGAAAAAGATTTGAGTTTCCTTTTCATTCCATCTTCGGCCAAAACTGCTGAATTTCTGGAACAACGTTTTGATATGCTTATCAATTTATGTCTGGATGACTGCTTTCCCATCAGCTACCTCACGGCTCTTTCCGGTGCCACCTTCCGTGTCGGATGCTACATACCGCTGCAAGTTCCCGATCTGGACCTGATGATCCATTTAAAAGAAGACAGAAATATTGGTAACTTTGCCCTCCAGTTAAAACAGTATCTTTCATTACCAGCTTCAGCATGACCGAACAATTGACAGGAACAGGTGTCGCTCTTGTAACGCCCTTCAACCAGGACGGAACAATCGATTACGACAGTTTCAGGAAACTGATCGAATACATCATTGAAAATCAGGTGGAATTCCTGGTCCCGCTCGGAACAACGGGCGAATCAGCAACCCTGAGCAAGGATGAGAAAAAGCGCGTGTTCGAATTTGTTGCCGAAGTTGTTGACGGCAGAGTTCCGCTGGTTGCAGGGATTGGAGGGAATAACACCCGCGAACAAACAGCCTGCCTCCGTGAGTTCAGGACCCAGGGTTATACAGCCATCCTATCGGTAAGCCCGTATTACAACAAACCTTCCCAGGAAGGCCTGTTCCGTCATTTCCTGGCGCTGGCCAGCGAATCATCCCTCCCATTGATCATCTACAATATCCCGGGACGCACCGGCTGCAACATTGCCGCCGAAACTACGCTTCGGCTGGCAGAGGTACCCAATATTGTTGGCGTGAAAGAAGCATCAGACAATTTCGAGCAGTTCACCGAGATCCTGCGTCACATGCCACCGGACTTTTGTTTCCTTTCCGGCGACGATGGGGTCGCCTTGCCCATTATAGCATTGGGCGGACATGGCGTAATCTCGGTAGCAGGGAACGCACTGCCCCGGGAAGTATCCGGAATGGTCCGGCTATGCCTGAAAGGCAATTTTGCCGAAGCACGCAAACTGCATAACGAATTGGCGGCCTTGATTCCCCTGCTCTTCGAAGAAGGAAACCCTGCCGGCATCAAAGCCTTCCTGCAGGAATCAGGGATTTGCGGAGACACCGTCCGGTTACCACTTGTTCCTCCGGGTGAAGGACTGCGAACCAGAATACGGAACGCAGCAGCCGGATATCAATTACCTATTAAACAATAAGCCTTCATCCAGGAAGACGATTTTTAAGTTGAAATAAAAAAGGCCGCCCCGAACGGGACAGCCTTTTTATTTTACTGAGAAAAATTATCTTTTCTTAGCAGGTTTCTTTGCAGCAGGAGCTTTGGCAGTTGCTTTGTTCTTGCTGTCCTGAACTTCCATACGGATAGCCTGAGCCAGGTTCTTCAGTTCCTGCATGCCTTTACGCACGCGGGTTCCAGCTGCGTTGTTCCCTTTGTTGTAGAACTTGTCAGCATCCTGTTCCAGCTCAGAAACGATCTGTTTGAATTGATTGAATTTTTTCATTTTTCACCTTTTTTTAATGTTCAAAATTCTGAATTAAAACCATTCTATAG
>DATCYD010000369.1:0-4851 GCA_036570465.1 Anseongella sp. | reverse complement strand
TATGGCCTGGGCAGTGAAAATCAGAACCTGCCGGCCTTCTGTGTACTGGTCTCCAAGGGAAAAGGAAACGGACAGGGCGTGTATTCCAAGCTCTGGACCAATGGCTTTCTTGATTCGGTACACCAGGGGGTGCAATTCATGCCCGGACACGATCCGGTTCTGTACCTGGGAAACCCGCCCGGAACCGACGGAAAAAGCCGCCGTGCCCTTCTGGATAAACTGGGGGAGCTCAACCAGCTCCAGTACGATGAGTTCAGTGATCCGGAGATCACCGCCAAGGTACAGCAGTACGAAATGGCCTACCGGATGCAAACCTCCGTGCCCGAGGTGACCGATCTTTCCGGCGAGCCCGATCATATCATCAAGCTCTACGGGCCCGACTGTCTGGTCCCCGGCACCTATGCCGCCAACGCGCTGCTGGCGCGAAAGCTGGTGGAAAAAGGTGTCCGTTTCGTGCAGCTCTACCACCAGGGATGGGACCAGCACGGTAACCTGCCCAACGAGATGGCCGGACAGGCCAGCGATGTAGATCAGGCTTCGGCCGCCCTGGTCACCGATCTGAAGCAGCGCGGGCTCCTGGAAGACACCCTGGTGATCTGGGGCGGCGAATTCGGCCGCACCAATTACTGCCAGGGGCACCTGGACGTTAATAGCTACGGACGCGATCACCACCCCCGGGCCTTTTCCATGTGGATGGCCGGCGGAGGTGTCAAGCCGGGCATCGTCTATGGTGAAACGGATGAATTCGGGTATAATATAGTAAAGGATCCCGTGCACATACACGACTTTCATGCCACCGTCCTGCACCTGCTCGGATTGGATCACGAGCGCCTGACTTTTAAGCACCTGGGGAGACGCTACCGCCTTACCGATGTGGCCGGAAAAGTGGTGAAGGATTTAATGGTTTAAAATTTAGCATCTAACGTAAAATGAAATTGCTGCGGAATTTGCTTCCCAATTTTCTATTGGGACTGAACGTTTTTATTTTATTTTTCCTTCTTTTTGAAGGGCGGATAGCGATACCGGTCCCTTTACAGGTGCTGGGAAGAATGCATCCGCTGCTGCTGCATTTTCCAATCGTTGTCCTGATCCTGGCCTTTGTTTTCGAGCTTTTTAGCCGCCACATCCAGAAGGAAACCGCTCCAGGACAAGCCCGGAAGGAAAGGCCGGGACAGGGAGGGTTGGCGACTTCGCTGCAGGAATCTTCGCATCAGAAAACCCCAGACCAGAAGGCCGTGGGGTTGTTGCTGTACGTGGGAGCACTCAGCGCGGCCCTGACCGTGGTATTCGGGCTGCTTCTTTCAAAAGAGGAGGGGTACAGCGGTGAAACTCTGAACTGGCACAAATGGACCGGCGTGGCTATTTCGTTCTTTTCGGCGCTGCTGCTTTGGTGCCGGAAGGGGAAAATGGTCCGCCCCGTCGTGCTTCGCGCGGGAATGGCTCTGACCTGCCTGGTCCTGCTGGTAGCGGGACACCTGGGCGCTTCCCTTACTCATGGAGAAAATTTCGTGCTCCAGCCCGTGCTCTCCGGCAAAGAGAAACACGTGAACCTTGCTACCGCCGTGGTGTTTCCTGACCTGGTCTTGCCCGTGCTGGAAGAGAAATGCTTCTCTTGTCATAACCCCGACAAAGCAAAAGGTGAATTAATACTGACTGATACCGCGGGCATCCTTGCCGGCGGCGAGAACGGCACACTATTCCAGCCAGGCGACCCCGCCGCCAGCCTCCTCATGGAACGCCTGTTACTGGACATCGAGCATGAGGACCACATGCCGCCGAAGAACAAACCCCAGCTGACCGCCGAAGAGATTGGCCTGGTGCAGGCCTGGATCCACGCGGGAGGGCATTTCAACGTACCCCTGGCGGCCCTGCCCCCGACCGATACCATTCATCAGCTGGCAAAGCGCATTTACAAAGCGGCTCCCCCGGCTGAAAGATTCGACTTTCCACCCCCCGATGCCGGGTTGGTAAAAGAGCTCAACACCGCCTACCGGGTCATTGCGCCATTGGCTGACGGATCCCCGGCGCTGGACGTGAGCTTCTTTAATGCCAGCTTCTTTAACAGCGAATCCCTCCAGGGACTGAAACCTATCAGTCAGCAGATCGTTCACCTGAATCTCAGTGATATGCCCCTTGAAGCTGCCGATTTCGAGCTGCTGAAAAGCTTTACCAATCTCCGGCAACTGAATCTCAATTATGCCCCGGTGACCGATAAGGAATTACAGGCCGTCACCCAGCTGCCGCAGCTGCGTTCCCTGATGCTTACCGGAACAAAGATCACTCCTGGCGGACTCGATCTGCTTGCAGACAAGGCCAGTTTACGCCACCTCTACGTTTGGAATACCGAGATAACGGCAGAGAACGCCGCGGAATGGACCGCCCGTCGGCCAGCGCTGGCGGTAGAAACTGGCTTTTACGACGACGGAAGCATGATCCTTCCCTTGAATAATCCAGAAATGAAGCCCGCAAAGGCCTTTTTCCGCGAAGCTTTTACCTTGCAGCTAACCCACCCCATTAATGGTACCCAGCTACATTATACGCTGGATGGCACGGAACCCGACAGCCTGAATGCGCCGGTATTCAAGGAGCCCTTGCCCATTGCCGAAAATACACTGGTGAAGGTGAAAGCGTATAAAGAAGGTTGGATCGGCAGTGAAACCGTGCAAACATTTTTCTATAAAGCCAGGTTCCAGCCCGATTCAACACAACTGGCCCTGCCTCCTGACCCGCAGTATAAAGGCCAGGGCGCCATGACACTCTTTGATATGGATAACGGCAGTGGAGACATCCGTGATGGGAAATGGCTGGGTTACCGCGCCACCCCCCTGGAGGTGTATCTACAATTCAAGGAACCTCTTGCTTTGAGCGAAGTGGCTATAAGTACCTATTTGAATACAAGAGGGCATATTTTCCCGCCAGCTTCCATCGAAATATGGGGAGGCATCACACCCGATAAGCTGGAGCTGCTAGGCAAAACAAGCCCTGAAACACTCGCGGAGCATCAGCCAGCGGCGAACCAGATTTATCAGTGTTCCCTGAAAGGAACCAATCTATCTTACCTTAAAGTGTCAGTAAAGCCATTGGAACAACTTCCTGACTGGCATGGAGCCAAGGGGCAGGCCGCTTGGGTTTTCGTTGACGAAATCCTATTGAATTAACGAGTATATCCTAGCTTATTTGTGAAGAACGTGAATGATCTATGCCTTTAAATTTAAGCCCTTTTGGGCCTGGTAGGCTTTTGCCTGCAGCCCATCCAGATAGGCATTCAACGTCCTCGTGTCCTCTTTCATACCGATACCTCTTCCGGCTCCTGTATTCCAGCGGGGAGGATCGCATTTTCTTCCGGTTGCAGCTTCGGCCCGTTGACCATCTACGGTGATTCTAAGATAGATTGGGAGAGCACAGTTTTCCTGAGTTGATCGCTTTTTAAGGTAGAAGAGCAGGCTGAATGAATTTTTCATGTTTTCCTGGTGTTAAAAGGTGAAACAAAACTACTTTATTCATCAGGCAAGATCAAGATGTTCGATAATGGAACATCCTGATATACAAATTTTTGCAAGCTTTCTGGTGAGCACTTGGAACTGGGTGGGATGCTCACCGAATTGCTCACCAACAGTATGCGATTTGGTGAATAATTTGGAGGGTCCTCAAAAGCAAAAAAGCCCGTAACGTATCGTTTACAGGCTTTTTTACTCTTTTGATATTGAATCTGGCGGAGAGGGCGGGATTAACTCCGGCGCCTTTGGCGCCTCCGTTTTTCCCTTAGGGGGAAGCGGTTCAAGCAAATGAATGCCGCTCGCTGCGCTCGCTTGCATTCTTATTTTCTCCGCTTACGCTGAAGCCTACGGCTTCGCGACGCTCCAAAAATAAAAATGCCCAGCCTAAAGGCCGGGCATTCGTTTACTTGGCGGAGAGGGCGGGAAATGTACCCTGTCTCAATATTGCTTATAATCAGTATCTTGCGTAGTTTATGGCTCCTGACTCACCGAATCACTCATTGCTTTCTGACTACGATTTAGCTGCAAATGCTATAAGATAAAGATACGGATTTTTCCTATATAAAGCGGTCAATTTTTGATTTTCCAATATCCTCTTGTCCCGCCTATTCGTTGAATAAGCTTCTTTTCTTTTAGCGTGTTCAAGTGTTTCTGAACTGCTGATGAGTTTAAGCCCAATATTGAAGCGAGTTTTCTTACGCTTAAATTAGGATTCTCCCTTAAAAGCTTGACTATTTGTTCTTGCCGATCTGTAAGCGCTGTGGTGTCATCTGATTGTACCACCTTTGTACCACCTGATTGTACCACCTCTGTACCACCTGATTGTTTGGACTCAGTTTTAAACTGTTCATGAGTATGAAACAAGATCATGAAATAAGATCGATCCTCATCCGTCTCAAACTCGGGGTTCGGGGAACCGTTCCTTTTGATGGCTTTTCTTATAGTAGGAATGCCGGTAGCCTTTCCCTCGGTAAGATCGAGTTCTTTTAAAAAATCACCTAGCCTTCGGTTTCTGTATCTCCTTGGCCTAATAATCCCCTTTTTAAAAGATTCCATCTTTAAACTTCTGTCGTGCCCGCCATAGTTTATAATAACCAAAGAATCTGGATAAATTCGCACCTCAACCGGCTCCCGTGTTTGGTATTCGCGGTGATAAAGGCTATTCGCGACGGCTTCTTCCAACGCTGCTTCCGGATAATTCCAGATTCTTAAAGACTCGGATTGCCCGGGAACCTTAATTACTTTTTCTTTCAAAATAGTAGTCCTGAAAAAGTTCATGGTAGACCGGATCATGTCCGGAACCGGGCCGGAAATAGATGGGTATTCGATAAACTCAGGATCCTCTTCTCCTTTG
>DATCYD010000368.1:0-4822 GCA_036570465.1 Anseongella sp. | reverse complement strand
ATCCGTCCCATTGACGGCCAGGTATGGGTGGAAGGAAAAGGCCGGTTCCGGTATAGCACGGACAAGCTTGCGGATGACGGGAATTACCGGATTGCTTTCTACCGCAGGAATAATTCTCATGAGCGTGCAGTTTCCGGAACGGTTTGGATCGATGATATTACGCTGAAAACCAATTAAATAACAATCACCTAAACTACTTCCTTCATGTCAATGCCAGGTATAAAAACAGTCCTCTGTTTGCTATTACTAAACCCTGTTATATTGTTTGCCCAACAACGGATTGAGAAACCGAATATCGTATTTATTATGGTCGATGATCTGGGTTGGGGAGAGCTGGGCTGTTACGGGAATACGTTCAACGAAACACCACATCTGGATCAGCTTGCCCGGCAGGGGATGCGCTTCACCCAGGCATATGCTGCCGCACCGGTTTGCTCTCCGACACGGGCAAGCATCATGACCGGACAATATCCGGCCCGGGTAAGGATCACTGATTTTTTGCCGGGGCGGACATCCCGTTACCTGGACCCTTCGAAATACCTGACCATTAACGAAGTGTTGGAAGAGGCAGGATATCGTACCGGGATCGTTGGTAAATGGCATCTGGATACTGATTTTAAGAACCATCCCGGCGGGCCGGCCGAACATGGGTTTGATGAAGTAATCGGTTCGGAAACCAAATACATTGCTGACGGTGATTATTTCTACCCCTACGATAAGATCAGCACATTTGATACCGGGAAAGACCATGAATATCTTACTGACCGTCAGAGTACGGAGGCTTGTAATTTTATCGAAAGGAATAAGGAAAAGCCTTTTTTTCTTTATCTCAGCTATTATAGTGTGCATACCCGGTTGGATGCTCCGGCGGACCTGGTCAAAAAATATGAGCAGAAGCTTGAAGCCGCTGGTGGAAAAACAGGCAGGGGAAAAGCAGGCAGGGGTAACCCGAAACTGGCCGCCATGCTGGAACGCATTGATGCGGGAGTAGGTCAGGTCATGAAAACACTGGAAGAAAACGGACTTGCCGAAAACACCCTGTTTGTGTTTTTCTCCGATAACGGCGGCGCCGGGAAGGTGGGGAACAACGGGCATTTGCGCTCGGGAAAAACCTGGCTATATGAAGGGGGAATCCGGGAACCTCTGCTTATTTCATGGCCCGGTAAAATAAAAGAAGGTGTGGTTTCGGATGAACCGGTTGTTAGCGTGGATTTTTATCCGACTTTCGCCGCTGCCGCCGGGGCAGTATATCCGGAAACAACCATTACCGATGGAGAAAATCTGATGCCGTTGCTTACAGGGAAGCGGGCTCCCCGGCGGGATGCCTTCTTTTGGCATTATCCGTCGGAAACCGGTCAATGGAAAAACCGAATGTCCAGCGCCGTCAGGAAAGGCGATTACAAACTGCTGGAATTCTATGTTGACGGCCGCCAGGAATTGTACAATCTGAAAAAGGATCCGGGCGAAACGACAAACCTCTTAACCAAAGAGCCTCAAAAAGCCCGGGATCTTACGCAATTGCTTGATGCCTGGAAAGAAGAAGTGAATGCAGAGCCTTATGGAGGTGAGAGCGAAAAACCTAATATCATTGTTATTCTGGCAGACGATCTTGGCTGGGGAGATGTGGGCTTCCACGGAAGTGAGATCATGACTCCTCATCTGGATAGCCTTGCCCGTACGGGTGTCATCCTGGACCGGTTTTATACGGCCCCCATTTGCTCACCCACCCGGGCGGGTCTGATGACTGGCCGTTATCCGAACCGTTTAGGCGTACGGGAAACGGTTATTCCCCCCTGGAGCGAATTCGGGATCGATACCGGGGAAGTATTCCTCCCGGAAATGCTCGGCGAAGCCGGATACCGGAACCGGGCGGCCATTGGCAAATGGCATCTGGGACATTCCAGTCGTATGTATTTGCCTCTGCAGCGGGGTTTTACTCATTTTTATGGGCATTATAACGGTGCCATTGATTATTTTTCCCATCATCGGGAAGGAGAGCTTGACTGGCATGACGATGAAAAAAGTAGTTATGATAAGGGCTATAGCACGGATCTGATCGCAGCCGAGGCGGTCAAATGCATTGATGCGTATGCCAAAGAAAAAGCGCCTTTCTTTTTGTACGTTGCCTTTAACGCTCCACACGGACCGCTACAGGCGAAGAAAGAGGATCTTTTGCTGTACGGCGACGTGGATTCGGCCCTTGCTGCCGCCGCCGTTTCAGGACAAGGACATGACGAGGCGTCTAAGAGGCAAACCTTTTCGGCTATGGTGACCAGTATGGACCGTGGTATCGGACGCATCATGGCCGCCTTGAACGATGCTGGCGTTGGTGAAAATACCATCGTGCTCTTTTTTAGTGATAACGGAGCGATTCCCCGTATTGGAGGATCCACCGGCGAACTAAGAGGTACAAAACACCAGGAATGGGAGGGGGGTGTTCGCGCTCCGGCATTGATCAGCTGGCCTGCCGGGTTTTCCGGTGGCCGAAAGGTTCAGCAGGTTACCGGGTACATTGATGTGCTGCCCACTTTATTGGAGGCCGCAGGTGCAAAGGCTCGTTCAGGCCGGAAGCAAGATGGTATCAGCATTTTACCGGTGTTGCAAGATAAAACGAAAGTCATCGACCGGTCGTTTTATCTAGGCTATGGAAGCATTATTGCCGGAAATAAGTGGAAACTGATAAAAGCAGGGAGCGGAAGCCCGCAGATGAAGCTGAAAGAGGATGCCCTTTACAACTTGCTGAAAGATCCTTCCGAGAATAACAACCTGAAGGAACAGTATCCGGAGATTTACGAGCAACTCAAAGAGCTGGTAATGCCCTTTGATGCCATTCAGCCTGCTCATCGGGTTAAGCCATATGGTTACGGACGCAAAGGGTTCAACCCTCCGAAGGAATGGAACGTCGCGGATTGACTATTTTTTAAAGGGCGTCGTTGACAAAGGCAATTTTTTGTGGATCGTCTTCAAGGTAAAAGATCTCTATTTCTTTCTGTTTTGCCATATCCAGGTTCAATAAACTGACGATCGTTTTCATGGACACCCGGTGACGTTGACCGCGACTGTCCTCATAATTAAGATCAAATTGAACCTGGGGCTGTTCGTTGATATATGTGCCTGTCTGTTTTGCACTAACCACCTCTGCCATGGTCTTTTTCCCATGGTATTTTAACCTCAGGTATTTTTCAGGGTCTCCTACAAATAATTTCAGCAAGGAAGAAATACCGCCCTGGGTAAACAGCAAAATAGCAGCACACAAAACAAGCGGATGCCAGAAGGTTAGGAACCGCCATCCTGAACCGGAACTTTCATACCAATATGAAAAAGCATAATATCCTGCAACGGCCAGCACTAAGAGGAGCCAGCACAAGACCAGCAGGGCCACTTTTGAGTGTTTTATTGTCAATTGTATGCTTTCCGGGATGATAAATGGCCTGCTTTCCAGGGTTTCATCAATTCGGAGCCGGATGGTTTTGCCCACTTCATACCTTTTGTCTTCCGGTCTGCTGTCATTGATCTGGAGTCTTTGGGAAATGGTGGTTCCGTTGAAATTTTCCATTTCGACCTGGATTTCGAATGTTTCGACATCCGGTGATGCAGGTTTTAACTGGACAACATCCATGATCTTTGCTTCCCGCCGGGTGCCGTTACGAAGAAGTTGACTGATTGCGGATTGAATTCGAAAAGGGGTCCTGACCCATTTCTGGAAATACCTGTATAAGATGGTTCCCCAGAGAATAACCGAGATCCCTAACAGACAAAGAGCAACTAATTGGTTGGTGGACGGCTCCTTGTTCATGTCTCCATGGATGCTGTAATACAGAATTATTGGAAACGGGATCGTGAAAAACAGCATGTATAGCGACCAGAATCTTTTCATGTGGAAAGGTACTTCACTTGCCTAAGAAATTGGTTTGTAAAGTTTGCCAAACTTCAGCGCCGTCCCCGTTGAAAATCTGTTTCAGGGCATAAATGCCGAAGCCACGCACCTGATCCAGTTCTACTTTAGGAGGCATGGATAGTTCGGTGGGGTTCACCACGACATCCACCAATGCGGGACCCTTGTGCGAAAATGCCTCATGAAGCGCAGGGGATATATCCTCCGGTTTTTCGGCCCTGATGCCCTTTATCCCAATGGCTTCGGCCATTTTAGCAAAATCCGGATTTTTCAAATGGGTGCCGAAAGGAGGGAGACCTGCTACTTTCATTTCCATGGCTACGAAACCCAGTGAACTGTTGTTGAAAATAACGATTTTAACAGGCAGGTCATATTGCGATATGGTTAGAATGTCGCCCATCATCATGGCGAATCCGCCGTCGCCTGAAAGGGAAACAACCTGCCTGCCGGGATAGACAAGCTGAGCGCCGATGGCCTGGGGCATGGCGCTTGCCATGGAACCATGGTTGAAGGAACCGAGCAGCCTTCGATCGCGGGTCATTTGCAGGTAGCGGGCTGCCCAAACCGTCGGCGCCCCTACATCAACCGTAAATATAGCGTCATCTGCGGCGTGCTGGCTGATCAACGAAGCCAGGTATTCGGGGTGAATGGGTTTTATGCCCTTTTTACCCCGGGCGTGTGCATCGAGGTTCTTCCGACTTTCCCGGTAACGGTTCAGACTCTTGTTTAAGTGATCATGATCCTTTTTTTGCTCCAGCAGAGGAAGCAAAGCCGAAATGGTTTCTTTGATATCGCCTATCAATCCCAGGTCGATCCTGCAGCGGCGGCCCAGCCTTTCAGCCCGGATATCCACCTGAACGATTCTGGCATTTTTAGGAAACCAGTCTTTGTAAGGGAAATCGGTCCCTAACATCAGGAGCAGGTCAC
>DATCYD010000367.1:0-2900 GCA_036570465.1 Anseongella sp. | reverse complement strand
CAGCCTCCTCCACGGCACATATTTACGGAAAGAGAAAAGTGTCTGCGGAATCCTTTACCGCCGCAGGAAATACGTTTGGCCGCTATCCGGCCATGATGAAGCAGCGCGGTGACCGCTTTTTTACTGAAGGGATCAACAATACATTGCTGCATGTGTATATCCACCAACCCTATGAAGATAAAAAACCTGGGGTGAATGCCTGGTTTGGAAATGAATTCAACCGGTTTAATACCTGGTTTGGTGATATGGACATGTTTATCGACTACCTGAAGCGATGCAATTATATGCTGCAGCAAGGGTTGTACACGGCGGATGTGGCTTATTTTATTGGCGAAGACGCTCCCAAAATGACGGGTGTTCAGGATCCGCCGCTGCCCGCGGGTTATTCCTTTGATTATATCAACGGGGAAGTGATCCGTGAACGCCTGACGGTTCGGGATGGTAAATTTGTCCTGCCTGATGGCATGAGCTACAGCGTGCTGGTACTTCCCCAATTAAAGACGATGCGTCCGGAACTGCTTGAAAAAATTGACCAACTGGTTCGGGCGGGCGGGATTGTGCTGGGTCCGCGTCCGGAACGTTCTCCAAGCCTGGCTAATTATGGGGAAGCGGATGAACGGATACAAGAATTGGCAGCGGGGCTTTGGGGAGCGACGGATGGAGAAAAAACGACCATTAACCGGGTTGGAAAGGGCCTTGTCATGGACGGTATGAACCTTAGTGAAGTGTTCCGGGAGCTTCAAATCCGGCCTGACTTTGAAACACCGGGGGTGGATTCGGTCTTATATATACACCGTAGGCTTCCTGATGGAGATATCTATTTTGTCTCCAATCAACGCAATCGTTCCGTCAGCATTGATCCTCAGTTTCGGGTAACCGGAAAGGCCCCTGAATTTTGGAACGCGCTCGACGGAAGTGTCCGCGATCTGCCGGAATTTACTGTCAGCGATAGCGGTACCGTGGTGCCTCTGGAACTGGCCGCCTATGAAAGCGCTTTCATAATCTTCAGAAAGGATGTTTCCGGAAATGAAGCTGGTTCCGGTCAGGAGGAAGAACGGGTCAATTTCCCTTCACCAAAAAAAGTGATTCCGGTAACCGGTACCTGGCAGGTTCAGTTTGATTCTGCCGCCAGGGGGCCCGTGGAGCCGGTTGCTTTTGAAGATCTGATTGATTGGTCCAAACATCCCGATCCGGCCATTGCTCATTATTCAGGAACCGCAGTTTATCGCAATAGCTTTCTGCTGGAGGATACAGAGGGCCGTATTCATCTGGACCTTGAACGCGTGATTGCCCTGGCAAAAGTAACCGTGAACGGCAAGGAAGTGGGAGGTGTCTGGACACCGCCTTATAGCCTTGATATTACCGATGCGGTGAAACCAGGGGAAAACCAGGTGAAGATAAAAGTGGTTAATACCTGGGCTAACCGGCTGATCGGCGATCAGGCGCTTCCCGAAGGAGAACGGCCAACATGGCTAACTGTCAATCCGTATAAGACCTCCAGCCCCCTGCATCCCGCAGGATTACTGGGGCCCGTCACGATCGAAATTCGGCCTTACTGATGGTTGATCTCCCCGGGAGGAGGGGGGGCTATTCTTCTCTGGGAGCGGGCTGTGCCGGGGTGGTTTGGCCTGAATCAGCCGGTGCGCCTTGCGATTGTTCCAACAAAGTGTTGATCTTTTTCTGCACTTTCGGGCTATATTGGTAGGCTAGGATGATGTCCTGGAACTCCTGGATTTCCATGCCTTCGTCAACGATCACTTTGGTCATCCTTTGCTGCAGCTCCATCTGGATGTCCCGGATATCCTGAGCAGCGGCTTCCACTTTTTGCATTTCATCGGCAGAAGCGCCGGCATTGGTGGAATCATTTAGCTGTTGAGCGGTCATGATCTCTCCGAAACGTTCGGTTTTCAGCCCCTTATCCTCGATTGCCTTAATCATTTTAACTTCGCCCTCTTGCTGGTGCGGCGCCAGCTTTTGGTTGATATCAACGAATTTCTCCAGTGTTTCATCACTGAAATCATCCTTAATGTCGGGGGCCTGGCCTCCCGGTGTTCCCGGAAGAGCGGGTTGTTGCTGCTGTTGCTCTTCCTGATCTTGTGCCAGCGCTGGTGCTACAGCAAAAGACAGGACCGCAACAGATATCCCTATGATGGTTTTGAACTTCTGTAGGTGTTTCATTGTTTTCAAATTTAAATCTACAAATCTTTGAAGGTGAGTGATTGCAAATACATTGCCAGAAACAAGCAATGCAATGCCGCTTTTGCTCTCCCGTTTGGAAAAAAGTATCCTATGCCTTATTTTCGATACCCTGAAGCATGGCATATTTCAAGACATTTCCACCTACACCTGAACTGGAAGAGATCATTGACTTCTATTGGAGGTCGGTCATGAGTCTTAACGAACGCCTTACCCAGGAAGTACCTACGCCTTTGATGCAGGGAATGACTTTTAATCTCAACGCGCTGGCTGAAGACATGATTTTTCCCGGCAAGCGGCTTCATATGAACCGTTACTGTTATCTCTTCGGGCAACCGGCAGCGCCACGGCTTTCAGTGAGTCATTTTAGTGGAATTGATATCCTGGGGGTCAAGTTCAAGTCAATGGGCATGTATCGACTGACAGGATTGAATATGCAGCATCTGGCAGATGATATTGTGGAAGCGGAGTCCCTCTGGGGGAACGAAGTAGAATTGCTTTGTGAACAAATGTATGAATCCTCAGGCACCGGAGAAATGATCTGGATACTCGAAAAATTTCTCTGCAAAAAAATACGTCAGCAACGTAAGCGAGAAAAAAATCTTGCTCTTCAAAACGCATTGGAACTGATGGAAGGCCGTCGTTCTTTTAACCTCCGGGAAATTCAGGAGCAAACCCATATTTCTAAAAAGACCCTGGAGCGT
>DATCYD010000366.1:0-11322 GCA_036570465.1 Anseongella sp. | reverse complement strand
GCCTGGCGCTGAAGACGATTTTATTCCCCAAACGGTACCATATTCACAGACAATAAGCTCGAATGTGCCTTACGATTTCAGTTTCCATGGAGATTCTGAAGGATTCAAACATGAATTCTATAAAGGAAGCGAAGAAGAGCGCACACCCACAAAAGAGTAACAGGAGCGAATGTGGCTGGAGGGGGCGATGTCAAGTATTCGGGTGTGGCAGGATTTGTTTCTCGCCATACTAAGCCTGAAAGAAGATTTCTGGCATTCAGTATGGCAACCATTATCGCTGTTTATGTGCTGATCCTGGTTGGAGGAATTGTCAGAAGTACCGGCTCGGGAATGGGATGTCCGGACTGGCCGCAGTGTTTCGGCAGCTGGATCCCGCCTGCGGACGAAAGTGAGCTGCCTGCTGATTACGCGGAACAGCTGACCCAGAAACGGCTCGAAAAGAATCAACGCTTTTACAGCCTGCTTGACGGATTAGGGATTCCGCACGGAGAGCTTTCAGAAGAGCATAAAGCTGGTGAGCACGTATATTTTAACCCGGTAAAGGCCTGGATCGAATATCTGAACCGTGTGGTAGGTGTATTGATTGGAATATTTATTTTTCTAACCCTGTTGTTTTCCCTGAAGATATATAATAAGCATAAAAAGGTAGTCTGGCTGAGCCTGTTCACCTTCCTGCTGGTATGTTTCCAGGGATGGCTGGGTTCTATTGTGGTTTCTACCAGGCTTTTTCCGGGATTAATCACGATACACATGCTTCTGGCGCTGGCCATTGTAATCTTGTTGATCTATGCTCGCCTGTTGGTGAGAGGGCAGCCCGAAGTCCTTGAAGTTCAGTCGCTGAAGGGGCTGAAATCAGTGAAATGGGTTAGCCTGTTATTGATGCTACTCATGTTGGTACAACTTACCGTGGGTACCCAGGTTAGGGAGATGATCGATCAGATAGCCGAGGCTTACAATTACTTGTACAGGGAGAGTTGGGTGGCCCGGACAGGATTTGTTTTTAATATTCACCGTGATCTGGCACTGGCGGTACTGGTAGCAGGCCTGCTTGGCTCATTGCAGGTACGACGCATATTTCAAAAAGGGGACCGTCTGAGGATGGTCTTTATGGCGAGCTTGCTGTTGATTCTCCTACAGGTGCTTTCCGGGATGTTGTTGACCAGGTACAGTTTGCTGCCTGTGTTGCAACCGGTACACTTGCTGGTGTCTTGCATAATCATCGGATTGCAGTTTTATTTTCTGCATGAAATTTATAATAAAAAGATAAGCCTTATACAATCGTGATAGCTGAAGAGAGATATGAAGAAGGACTTCCGGCGGTCCTCAGCCGGAAACTGGCAGATGTTTCACAATTGGTGAAAGTGCGGCTGTCGATGCTGGTGGTTTTTTCGGCGGTCATTGCCTTTGTGCTGGCCAGTACGGAAGCATTCGACTGGTCAAGGTTACTGATGCTGGTGATCGGGGGATTTCTGGTGACCGGTGGAGCAAATGGATTCAACCAGGTGATTGAAAAAATACCTGATTCCTTCATGAACCGGACCCGCAACCGCCCTCTTCCGGCCGGTCGTATGACCAGGACCGAAGTAATTGTGCTGTGTGTGATCATGAGTATTTCCGGAATTCTGATCCTGGGATTCTTCACCACATGGCTAACGGCGCTCTTCGGGGCCTTGTCATTGATCTTGTATTCATTTGTTTATACGCCGCTGAAGAAAAAGGGACCTATCGCCGTATATGTTGGCGCTATTCCCGGTGCCATGCCACCATTATTGGGTTGGGTGGCCGCAACAGGGGAGTACGGTTTGTTACCCGGCCTGCTCTTTGCAGTTCAGTTCGTTTGGCAGTTTCCGCATTTCTGGGCCATTGCCTGGGTAGCGCATGATGATTACAGCCGGGCAGGCTACCAGTTACTGCCTCTGAATGCAGGAAGAACCCGTGGAAGTGCTATATTTATACTGGTCTCTACAGTGTTGTTGTTGCCGGTAAGCCTGCTTCCGGTTTACTTTGGCCTGGGCGGACCGGTTACTTATGCGGTCACTATATGCATGGGCCTGATGCTGCTTGCGCAGGCAATGCGTCTTCTCCGCACATGTGAAGATCAAGATGCCCGCAAGCTTATGTGTGAATCGTTTATTTATCTTCCGGTCATTCAGCTGGTGCTGATGATCGATAAAATTATATAGAATGGTAATCGCTATGAAAAAGGAGCCGCTTATAAACGTTCGTCCTCTAAAATTCATCGTGTGGCTGTTTATCGCAAGCTCCATCATGTTATTCGGAGGCTGGACCAGCGGCTTTATTGTTAGCCGGGCCAGTTTGTTGAGCGAAGGAGAATGGCTTACTTTCTCGCTGCCAGGGGTATTCATCGTCTCAACGGCGCTGATCGTGCTAAGCAGCGCAACCATGCACTGGGCAAGAATGTCGGCAAAAAAACTGCAGTTCAATCAGGCCAAACTAGCCCTGTGGGTTACCATGGCACTTGGTATTGCTTTTCTGGCCTGTCAATTAGCGGGTTGGGCAAGGCTCACCGAAATGAACATGTATTTTGCCGGGCATGTGGCCGGATCCTATATTTATGTCATCTCAGGATTTCACGGCCTTCACATTATTGCCGGCCTGGGTCTGCTGATCTCCTGCCTCTCGGGCTTATACGGAAACGTCGCCCAGGTGACAAGGACCCTCCGGCTGGAGGTCACTTCCGTGTTCTGGCATTTTATAGATATTCTATGGATATATCTGTATGTTTTTTTACTTTTGAATCGCTGAAAACCCTTTTCAAATTATAACAATGAGTGCAGTAACCAATGCAGAAGAAATGAAGACCGGCAGCGCCTGGGGTGGGGGGAAATCACCTTTCTCCATCGAATACGGGAAGCTGATGATGTGGTTCTTCCTCTTGTCAGATGCCTTTACCTTTTCAGCGCTGCTGACTGCTTACGGGGCAATCCGTTTCAGCAATAGCAACAACTGGCCTGATCCGGACGTAGTCTTTCAGTCTGCGCCCTTCATTCCCCACGGAGCCCCACTGGTTTTCGTGGGAATTATGACCTTTATCCTCATCATGAGTAGTGTTACCATGGTGCTGGCGGTAGAAGCCGGTCACCGGGGATCGCGAAAAGAAGTCACTAAATGGATGATATGGACCATCATCGGAGGTATTGCATTCCTTTCCTGCCAGGCATACGAGTGGACGCATCTTTACCATGAAGGGTACTGGTGGGGACGTATCCCTACCGAACACAACGTGAACTTCAGTAATCTGTTTTTCACCATTACTGGCTTTCACGGCTTTCACGTAACCACAGGAGTTGTCATCAACATTGTCATCCTGGCCAATGTCCTGAAAGGAACCTATGAGCGCAGAGGGCATTATCTGATGGTTGAGAAAGTCGGTTTATACTGGCACTTTGTTGACCTGGTCTGGGTGTTTGTATTTACGTTCTTTTACCTTGTGTAAGCTTTTAACTATTTAAGATATGACGGCAGCTGAGCATACCACTACGCATGATGCGGATCATCAAAGCATGACAACAGGAGACATATGGAAAGTCTTTTTCATCCTGCTTGGTCTGACGATAATTGAGTTCATTATCGCTCTGGCCATTCCCGAATCCTTTATGCCGCATTCGATCAAAAACATTCTCTACATTGTTCTTACCCTGGCCAAGGCGTTTTATATCGTGGCCTATTTCATGCACCTGAAGTTTGAGAAGCTATTCCTGATCTACCTCATTGTGGTGCCCCTGATCCTTGTATTGGGAATTATAGGGTCATTGCTTTATGAAGGGGATTACTGGCTGCCCATTCGCTGATGAATGACTTTATCCAGACGGTCTAAGAGAACCATACTGGCCCTGTTCGTGCTGGTAGTTCCCAGCATCTGCTACATGTTGCTGCGAACCGGCACCAATTATTACCACAGCCTGCCGGTTTACGGACCGGACGGAGCAAGCCTGTTTTCAGAAGATTTTTCTGATTCAGCCTGGCATCAAATTGATTTTTCGAGGCTATCCGGGGATGGGTTACCTGAGATTGGGGTACATGCCCCAACGGGAAACAGGAATAAGATTTATGTGGCTGGTTTTTTCCGGGAAAATGTGAACGCTTCCGCAGAAACCCTGGCAGTAAACATGATACGGGTAGCTAAAACCTACAAGGACATGGAACGGCTGGAGTTTATCACCTTTATCGCCACGGACAGCGCATCATCGTCGGTCACAAGCCTGGAAAAATTGCTTGAGCACTATGGTGCAAACCCGGAAAAGTGGAAGCCTGTACGATTACCGGTAGCCGAAGCGGCGGAGGTAGCACGCCGGATGTTTTTCCTGCATCCCGGAACTGCTGCGGATGATCCTGGACAACCTTTGAACGATACGGTTGTTCTGATTGACAGCCATCAGCGTATCAGAGGATACTATGATGGGAGCTCCTATTTCGCCACCGATACGCTGGAAGATGAAATTGCCGTCTTGTGGAAAGAAGAAATGAACCGAAATGATCAGGAATGACAAGTTAGTTTTCAGGATCGTACTGGTGGTATCGCTGCTGGTTCTGACAGCCGTTGTGGCCCTGAACCGGCGACTATTCCCCGTTCCCGAAACCTTCCCATCATTTATTTACCTGCTGCCTACCCTGAATGCCTTTATAAATGGTACTTGCTGCATTCTGTTGCTGATATCGCTTTATTTTATCAAAAGGAAAAATATCCTGATGCACAAGCGCTTAAATTTGACTGCCTTTGTGCTTTCTGCTATTTTTCTGATCTCGTACGTAACCTTTCATTTTTATGTACCGGAAACAAGGTATCCCGCCGATGCCCCGCTACGCTCTCTGTATCTGATCGTTCTTGCCAGTCATATTGTGCTGGCCGCGTTGGTGCTACCCCTGGTGCTGCTCTCATTTTACTACGGCCTGATGGGGAATATCACGAAACATCGTAAATTAGTGCGCTGGAGCTACCCGGTCTGGCTATATGTTACCATCACCGGAGTAGTTGTATATCTGATGATCTCGCCATATTACCCTTTTTGAGAATAATGTCTTTTAACATTGACATCCACTTTAAAAACAGTCCCGGGCGTTAAACGTTATCAAACAAGATGAAGAAGTTATTTTTTATCGTGGGTCTTTTGCTGTTGCTTTTCAGCGCTGCACCCTCCGTTCAGGCCCAATGTGCCATGTGCGGATCTACTGTCAATAGTTCTTCCGCCGAAGGAGGGAATCAAGCAGCCGGTCTCAACAGCGGTATATTGTACATGCTTGCTGTTCCCTACCTCGCAGTGATGGGCATCGGTTACCTGTGGTACAAAAAATACAGGAAGAAGAATATCGTTATGAATGTGGAAGACAAAGAGATCAGTCTGAATTAAACTGTTTTGTCATGACTTCAAAAGCTGAAGCGATTCTTTTGTGCCGTTGCCCCCGTTGCAGGAAAGGCAACATGTTTACTCATGCTGCATTTCATCCGAAATTCAGCAAAATGAATAAGAATTGCCCGGTATGCAATCTTCAGTTCGAGATTGAACCAGGCTTTTACTGGGGAGCCATGTATTTCAGTTATGCATTGAACGTGGCAGAAATGGTCACGATCGCCATTCTTGCCGGTAACATACTTAACGATCCCGGCCCCTGGACTTATGTCGGTATTCTGGTAGCCGCTATTTTTCTGCTGATGCCCTGGAATTTCAGATACGCCCGCGTGCTGATGCTTTACTGGATCTCACCCATCAAATTTGACCGTTCCTATGCAGAAAGGGATGATCATACAGTACAGGCCCCAGCTGTGAAACAAAACCTCCATGCTGCAAAATAAGACCTTTTCCTTTCTCCGGCAGCTAGCGGAGAATAATAACCGGGACTGGTTTGCAGCCAATAAATCCATTTATCTGGACGCACGGGCCGATACGGAAATGTTTACCGCTTCCCTGATTGGGGAAGCCTCCCGTTTCGATCCCACCCTTGCCGGACTTGCCCCCAAAGACTGTCTGTTCCGCATTTATCGTGATACCCGGTTCAGTAAAGATAAAACTCCCTATAAAACTCACATGGGCCTCTGGCTGTGCCCCGAAGGCCGGAATGCCAACGGCCCTGGTTATTACCTGCATATCGCCCCCGGCGGTTCCTTTCTTGCCGGTGGTTACTGGATGCCCGAGGCCACTCATCTGAAAGCGATCCGCCAGGAGATTGATTACAATAGCGGTGAACTGAAACGGATCATCAATGCTCCGTCTTTTCGCAAACTTTATAAAGGTCTGGACACTGAACACAGCCTGAAGACCGCCCCTCAGGGTTATCCTAAAGACCACCCTGAAATCGAACTCCTGAGACTAAAAAGCTTCACGGTCACCACCCCCCTGAAAGACAAGGACCTCACTGGTCCGGATGCAGCCAAATTTGTTGCCCAGGGTTGGAAAGCGCTTTTCCCTTTGAATGTGTTTCTTCGCAACAGCCTTTAGTTGCTGTAAATTGGCCGCAATAAGCCGTCGCGCAGCGACCCTGAGCTGTTGCGGAGCAATAGCAATGAAACTAGAAACTGTTGATTAAAAGGGGGAAATGAAATCGGTGAAGTTGGGGAGTTGTTTGTCTTTGTCGGAAACGATGGGGGTGGTGGTTTTCCAATCTATGGCGAGGTGTTGGTCGGTCCAGAGCAGGCCGCCTTCGGATTCTCGGTTGTAAAAGGCGGAGCATTTATAGAGAAAGATGGTGTTGTCTTCCAGGGCGAGGAAACCGTGGGCGAAACCTTCGGGGATCATCATCTGAAGATTGTTTTGATCGCTCAGGACCTGGCTGAAACTTTGGCCGTAGGTGGGAGAGGTTTTGCGGATATCTACTACCACGTCGAGTACGGCTCCCCGGGTTACGCGAACAAGCTTTACCTGCGCGTGAGGGGGGGCCTGAAAGTGAAGGCCGCGGAGACTGCCTTTTTGCGACAATGATTGATTATCCTGTACAAAATCATGTGGAAGGCCGTGTTCTGCCAGCTTTTTTTGGTTGAAGCTTTCGTAAAAATAACCTCTGGGGTCCTGAAATATGCGGGGCTCTATGATCAGGACGCCTTCAAGCGGCGTTTTGGTAATCTGCATGGGGTGCTTGCTTTTCAGTTGAGAGAGAAATTGGAAACGGTGTATTCTTCGATGACTTCCATCAGGGTTTCAAAACTAACAGAGCTCTTGTTGAATTTCTCTGCATGCATGTCGCGGAAACGTTCGCTTTGTTCTTTCTGAAAACGTTGATAGTTCTGCATGGAGTCACAGAAATACTGGATGCTGTAGGTGATTCCTTCGTTGGGAGAATCTACCAGCCGGCATAGCTTGCAGGAGCTGAATATTCCGGTTTTCATTAGTTCGGGGAGATAGCTGGTTTTCGTCCAGTTGAGCCATTCATCGTGAATGGCGCTCTCCATATTTATAGTAACATTGTAAAGGATCATCTTTTTTGTGCAAATATGATAATACCGTTCAAAATTTGATCGGTTCGTTGATAAAATCTTCGCTAGCTGGTGACGGCTGGTCGCCCCGCAGGGTCCGGAATCGTTTTCGGGCTTCAGTGACGTATAAGCTGCCCGGATGGTCGAGTAATAACTTTTCGTACCAGGACATTGCTTTTTCGGGGGCTTTCAGCTGGGTTTCGTAGAGTGTGCCTAGTTTGAACAAGGCATCGTCTGCCCAGATGTCGTAGCTGTATTCGGTGGTGAGGCGCTCCAGTGCTGCCACAGCCTTTTCCAATTTTCCCTGTTTGGTGAAGATGTTGGAACGGGCCATCAGGATGTCGTCATGCAGGGCGTGTGAAGGGAAGAGGGTGGGAATGCTGTCGAGCGTGCTAAGGGCGTGATCGGGCAGGTTTCTGAATGCGAGTAACTCTGCCCTGGCAAACATGCGCAGTGCGGCAAAAGTGCTGTCGGGGCCGGGGTTCTCGCTGATGAGCAGGCTCAGGTTCAGGGCGTCGTTGGCCATTAGTTGGGTGGTTGCTGCTTTCAGGACGTCTAGCTGACCTTTGGCCCATTCAAATTCACCAATGTAATAGGATAGCCGGGCATTCCGGAATCGCGCTTCCTGTCCCAGTGGGGTGTCTTTGTAGCCCTTTTCGACCTGGCCGTATAACAGGGTGGCTTCCCAGACATCATCTGCCAGGATGTACATATCGCCCAGTTCCAGTTTGCATTCGGCTCTGAAACGGGCGTCGGTGGCCAGGGAAATAGTTTCTCCCAGCAGGGAGATGGCGCCTGGCAGCTCCTGAAGGTATCGGCCCCTGAGCATGGCCAGTTGCTTCATGATTGGGGTCGTTTGGTCATTTTTCCCCATTTCCTGAAGCAATGCCTGGTAATCATTTTCCAGGTTCTGAAGCTCCGATGATCCTGGGTTGCCTGAAAGTAAATGATTGCGTCTCGCTTCCAGGAACCGGACACGGGCGGCCTGATACCAGGGGCTTGAAGGGCCTTTCTTTACCAGGTGCTGGTAGCCTTTCGAAGCTGTTTCAAATGCGCCACCGCCTGCCGCTATCGTGGCGATCTGTAGGATACGTGCGCCCTGATCGCTTTCCCGGTCCATGGTAAGTGCCAGGTCCATGGCTTTGCCGAAGGATTCTTGCTGGAGCAGACGCCAGATCAGCAATTCCGGATAGACAGGGCTTTCGGTATTCCTTTTCATGCGTTTCTCAAGCATCTCTGTTAATAAGGAAAAATCATCTTCGTCACGAAGATAGAATTGCAACTGTCCTTTGATGTTTTGCAGGTATTCCGGTTTACGTTCAGCAAGGCTTAGCAGTTCATGGATCATGCTTGATGATTGCCGGTCCAGGTAATACATCCGGGCCAGTTCAAAACCGAATGCTGATGGATCGTTTAGCTGTTCCCGCGCTTTCCGGAGGGCATCAATCGCCAGCCGGTTTTCTCCGTAATTATATAACGTGTAGGCAATGCCTGATATCAGATGACTTTCTTCCGGTAAATTTTTCAGCACGGCCTGGAATTGTTCTTTTGCTTTGTCCGGATGGCCACTCTTATTATAAAGATTGCCAAGGTCCAGCCGGAACCGATAGTCATTGGGAGATGCGTTGGTCTGTTCAAGAATGATTTGTTCAGCGGTTGAAAAATCCTTGAGATTGATCAGGGTGTTGACCAGTCGTGAATAATATTGCTGCTGATCGCCACGGGCATACAGCTTTTTATAGAGTCCGGCGGCTTTTTCATAGTCTCCCTGTCGGAAAAACTGATCAGCCAGGGCAGCATCCCCGGCAGGTTGTGCGCCTGCCGCGGCATACAGGATCATAAAACCAATAAAAGCCGCAGCCCGCTTCATAGAGGTTAAAATTACAAAAATTTGTTGGTCCTGTTTAGAGGGGTAAAAATATTGTTACAGCTTAAACCCCGGAGTGGTTTTTCAGTATTTTAATATACATTGGAATTTGTTTTGCTACGTGCCGTGAGCAGATACGAACGATGAAGGAAGGATTCAGAAGGAACATGATGAAGAGAAACGGGAGAATTTTAATATATCTACTATTAATAGCCGTTGCGCCAGCGTGCAAGAGTGAGAAAAGCGTAAAAAAGGTACCGCTGGAATATTTTTTCAAGAACCCGGAGAAGACCCAATTCGCCATTTCACCTGGTGGAGAATACGTTTCATACCTGCAGCCCCATAACGACCGCCTGAATATTTACGTCCGTGCGTTGAACAGTGACGAGGTGACCCGTGTGACTGCTTTTGACCATGATGACATCCGTTATTATTGGTGGGCAAATGACGAACAATTACTGTATATCAAGGATAGCAACGGGAATGAATCGTATCATTTATATTCAGTGAACCGGAATGGTACGGGTAATCAGGATCTGACTCCTTTTGAGAATGCACGCGTGCTGGTACATGATACTCCTTCCGACAGCATCATCATTGTAGGGCTTAATAACCGGAATCCTAAAGCGTTTGATATTTACCGGCTGAATATTAATTCGGGAACCATGGAGCTGATTCTTGAGAATCCGGGAAACGTGATCTGGTGGATGCCAGACCAGGATAACCGGGTGCGGTTGATCAAAAGCTCAGACGGGGTAAATGAAACATTGCTTTACAGACCTACGGAAAAAAGTCCTTTTAGTGAGGTATTAACGACAAATGTATTCGAACGGATAGAGCCCGTGTGCTTTTCAAAAGACCGGCCGGATGAAGTAATTGCTATTTCCAACTTTAACCGGGACAAAGAGGCGGTTGTGACCCTGGACCTGAATACGGGCAAGGAAAACCGCGTGATCTTTCAGCACGAAGAGGTGGATGTCAAACACATCGCTTATTCTAAAAAGGAGGGTATTCCCCTCTTTGTTGATTACATTACCTGGAGACAGGAAAAGCATTTTCTGGATGATAGGATAGAGAGAATTTATGCAAAAATAACCGGTGAGTTACCTGGCATGGCTCTCGAAATCGTCAACTGGGACCGGCAGGAGGAAAAATTTGTTATCCGTGCTTATGCCGATCGCACTCCTGGCAGCTATTATTTGTACGAGGCAACTGGGGAGGATCTTACCCGGCTCAGTGAGGTTTCTCCCTGGATCAATCCGGAGGAAATGGCTGAAATGAGGCCCATCAGCTATCAGACCGGAGATGGGTTAACCATTCATGGTTATCTGACACTTCCACGTGGGAGCGACGGGAAGAATCTTCCGGTGATCATTAATCCTCATGGAGGGCCCTGGACCCGGGACAAATGGCAGTTCGATCCGGAGGTTCAGTTCCTTGCTAACCGCGGTTACGCTGTATTGCAAATGAATTACCGGGGTTCAACGGGTTACGGAAAAGCATTTATGAAAGCTTCAAATATGGAATGGGGGAGCAAGGTGCAGGATGATATCACAGATGGTGTGGAATGGCTGATTGACAAGGGAATTGCCGACCCCAACCGGGTTGCCATATGCGGCTTCAGTTTCGGGGGGTATTGCGCACTTTCCGGCGTAGTCCAGCATCCGGGGCTCTATCGTTGTGCTGTTTCCTATTCGGGGCTTACCAATCTGTTCACTTATCTGAAAGATATACCGCCATACCTGGAGCCGTTCCAGCAAATGATCTATAACGCAGTGGGGCATCCTGAAAAAGATGCCGATTACCTGCGGGCCGTCTCGCCTATCTTTCATACAGCGGAGATCGATGTCCCCTTAATGATCGCCCAGGGCGAGAAGGATCCGCGGGTGAATGTTGGTGAAACCACCCAGTTTGTCCAAAAACTGCGGGAAAATGGGGTGGAAGTGAATTACATCCTGAAAAAAGACGAAGGACATCGATTCCGCAAAGAGGAAACCAGACATCATTTTTATGTGGAGATGGAAAAATT
>DATCYD010000365.1:0-3122 GCA_036570465.1 Anseongella sp. | reverse complement strand
TACTGTTTACAATACCCTTGAGCTGCTGGTAGCCTGTGACCTGGTTACCCGGCATCAGTTCGGTAAGAACATGGCCCAGTTTGAAAAATCATACGGTTATCACCAGCACGACCACATCATTTGCCTGGATTGCGGAAAGGTGGTTGAATTTTGCGACCCCCGTATTCAGCAGATTCAAAGCATGATGGGCGACCTGTTAAAATTCGAAATTAAACATCATTCCCTCAATCTGTACGGGGCCTGCCAAAAATTACGCGTCGGCGGAGCCTGTGAATCGTACGTCCAAAATTAGTTATCAGAATATGCAAGTTGATGTGCTCCTGGGCCTTCAGTGGGGTGACGAAGGAAAAGGAAAGATCGTGGATGTATTGAGTCCACATTACGACCTGATTGCCCGGTTCCAGGGAGGCCCCAACGCGGGTCACACGCTGGAGTTTGACGGAAAAAAATTCGTGCTTCATACCATTCCGTCAGGAATATTTTTTGAGAGTACGCTTAACCTGATCGGCAATGGTGTTGTGATTGACCCCGTGATCCTGCGGGAAGAAGTCCGCGCATTGCAACAAACAGGCACCGATCCGATGGCCCACGGAAAACTGGCCATCGCCCGGAAGGCTCATCTGATCCTTCCTACTCATCGGTTACTTGACGCTGCCTCGGAAAATAAAATGGGGCTGAACAAGATCGGTTCCACCCTGAAAGGCATTGGCCCCACCTATATGGACAAGACGGGCCGCAACGGGCTGCGAATAGGAGATATCGCCCTTCCTGATTTCAGGGAACGGTATCAGAAACTGTGCGATAAACACAAAGGACTCCTGGACGATTTTGGCTTTGCCTATGATGGCCTGGAAGAAAAAGAAGCACAGTTCTTCGAAGCGATTGAATTTATTTCCCGGCTGCAATTCGTAGATGGCGAACACCTGGTAAACAGCTATCTGGCTTCCGGAAAGAAAGTACTGGCCGAAGGAGCTCAGGGCACTCTGCTGGATATTGATTTTGGCTCTTACCCGTTCGTGACATCCTCCAACACCACCACCGCGGGAGCCTGCACAGGCCTCGGCATCGCACCCCGGCGCATCGGTGAAGTGATTGGGATTTTCAAAGCCTATTGCACCCGCGTAGGCGGAGGCCCCTTCCCCACTGAGCTGGAAGATCAGACCGGGGAGCAACTGCGGCAGCAGGGACATGAATTTGGCGCTACTACCGGGCGTCCCCGTCGCTGCGGCTGGATTGATTTGCCGGCCCTGAAATATGCCATTATGCTCAACGGGGTCAGCCAGCTGGTAATGACAAAGGCCGATGTATTGAGCGGATTTGACACCATCCGGGTCTGTACACATTATCGTTATGACGGCCAAATCATCGATTACATGCCTTATGATATCGGCGCTACCAAAGCAGAGCCCGTCTGGAAAGACGTTGACGGCTGGCAGGAAGATATCACAGGCTATCGAACCGAAGCGGAACTTCCCGCCAGTCTTAAAAACTATATTTCATTCCTGGAATCAGAATTGGGCGTTCCGGTGAGCTACCTGTCAGTAGGCCCTGATCGCATACAGACGCTGCAATTAAAATAGCGGCACCTGGATGTTGCCATGAATGCCGCGGATTTCAGCATCAATAGCCCCGAATCGTTCCGGAGAAATGCTTTTTACCGGGCAAGCAAGGACCAGTATGCCTGTTTCCTGGACTCCAATGGCTATGAGGATCCCTGGTCAGGCTTTGATTGCCTGGCAGCCCGGGGCGCCCGCTGCAAGCTGGAACCTGAAACAAACTGTTTTGATGCCCTGAGAAAATTCCTGGACGAAACTCCAGGCTGGAAACTAGGTTTTCTAGGATACGACCTTAAAAATGAAGTAGAACGCCTTACCTCGGATAATCCCGATCCGCTTGGCTTCCCTTCCCTTTCCTTTTTTGTTCCCGAAGAACTGGTTATCCTGCGAGGAAATACAGTCCGGATCATTAGTCAGGACATTCCAGCGGATATCTTCCGGGAGATCCGGGAGTTTTCTCCCCCCGACGAACAAACCCCGTTATCACACCCACCCTGCATACACCAGCGTGTTTCCAAAGAAACATACCTGGATACAGTAGCATCAATCCGAAGGAACATCATAGACGGAGATGTATATGAGCTAAACTATTGCAAGGATTTTTATGCTGAAGACTACGACTGTGATCCCGCAAGACTTTTTATGCGGCTAAACGCTGCGACACCCGTCCCCTTCTCATCCTTTTTGCGACTGGACCAACGATATATACTTTGCGCCTCTCCTGAACGTTTCCTTAAGAAGACCGGCAGCCGCATCATTTCCCAGCCAATCAAAGGCACAACCGGACGCGGCAACAATCCATCAGAAGACGAAGAATTGAAAACCAGTCTGCATACCAGTGAAAAGGAAAGAGCTGAAAACGTCATGATCGTAGATCTGGTCCGAAACGATCTGGCGCGAAGCACCATTCCAGGAAGCGTACAAGTCAGTGAACTTTTTGGCATCCACAGTTTCCCCCACTGGCACCAGATGATTTCTACCATCGAAGCAGAACTAAGACCCGACATACATCCAGTCGAAATCATCCGGAATGCGTTTCCCATGGGCTCCATGACCGGGGCCCCCAAGGTGAGAGCCATGCAATTGATCGACCGGTACGAACAAATCCGCAGGGGGGCATTTTCAGGGGCCATCGGCTACTTTTCGCCCGATGGAGATTTCGACCTGAATGTAGTCATCCGTACCGTGCTGTACCATCGCCAGCGAAAATACCTGTCCTTCCCCGTTGGCAGCGCCATTACTTACGATTCGGTTGCAGAAAACGAGTACGAAGAATGTTTACTAAAAACACAAGCCATCAGGAGCCTTTTTAATCAATCCACATGAAACAAAAGCTCCGGCTAAAAGTATTCACAGCCCTGGGCCTGTTACTATTGATCCTGTTCCTGGGTTGGCTCAACACACATCCCGACTGGATCGAAATGATCTATGCCCGGAAAATATATCCCGTGATCGGTAGTGTGTTCCGTCTGTTGCTTGGCAAGATACCCTTCAGCCTGGGAGACCTGTTGTACCTTGGAGCTATCGCATTCCTGCTCACCTACCTGATTCGTTTTTTTCGCCAAC
>DATCYD010000364.1:0-5668 GCA_036570465.1 Anseongella sp. | reverse complement strand
ACATACGAGGGTTAAGTCGTATCTGCGCACAACTCCCCAGCCAAACAGGTAAAAGTGCGTTCTCTTGCGCACACTTTACGGGTGCGGGTGAAGAGATGGGGGTGCAATATCAAAAAGGGCTGTATCGTGAAACCGGTACAGCCCTTTTTGGTTTGGGGGATGAATGAAACGGACGAGGGTGAATGAAGCGGGGCCCCGGGGTTAGTTAGATGGGGTCGGTCCAGTTGTTGTCTTCGCGGATTACTTCAATTAGTTGATCAACGGCGTATTCGGTGTTGACGTTTCGGCGGACTACTTCTTTGCCGCGGTAGAGGGTGATTTTTCCGGGGCCGGTGCCGACATAGCCATAATCGGCGTCTGCCATTTCTCCGGGGCCGTTGACAATGCACCCCATAATTCCGATCTTAATTCCTTTGAGGTGACTGGTCCGGCTTCGGATCAGCTGCGTGGTTTCCTGCAGGTCGAATTGCGTGCGTCCGCAGGAAGGGCAGGAAATGTATTCGGTCCGGGAAATGCGTGAGCGAGTGGCCTGCAGGATCCCGAATGCGGTGCTTGAGATATTTTCAGGGGTAATTTCCGGAGCGTCTAACCAGATTCCGTCTCCCAGGCCATCCACCAGCAGCGCACCGGTGTCGGTAGCAGCGTATAGCTGAAAAACGGATAAACGGTTGCCGCCTGGGGCTTCTTGGGGACTTTCATTGTCCACAGCTCCGGTTCTACCGGGAGTCGTAGCAGGTAATGACGGATATGACCGGCGGATGATGACCGGAATATCCACGCCCATTTCCATTAGTTTAAGGAAGAAAGCTCGCTGCTGGGGCATTCCGTGAAGCGCGGGGTCACCGGCCTCTCCATCGGTTTCCAACACAAATACCAGTGGCACGTCAGGTACCAACTGAGAAAAGTGATCTGTATCCAAATCGGCCAGGGTGACCCGAACCAGGTTCAGCGCCGGATCTTTCTGCCCGGTGCCGGCATGGATGAATTCCTTCAGTGTAAACAACGGATGACAATTGGCCTGGTCCTGCAAGGCCTGCCAGGTGGAGTAGTCGTATAGCTGTTTCAGGTTACCGGGCATGGTAAAAGAGGGGAGTTTATTTCGCAGGTACACAAAATCTACAGACTGCTCCCCCATATGATATTTATCGAGCAAGGGCGAATACAGGTATCCCGCAGCAGCCAGAACGGCCGGATCGCGCAGGGGCCCTTCGGAGAGGTCCAGCACCACGCGCGGCACCTGATTCCCTCCGATAAATGTATTTAGTTCGGCCGAAATCCGTTTATTGTACTCCTCCCCGGTAACGTTCAACTCCTTCGGAACCTCGATCCGGTCAGTGGAAAATTCCGTCGATTGTTGCAAAGCCTTCCACCGGGCATGATAGCGTTCAGCCAGCGCAATGGCCACCGGTACCTCTTCTTCCGGCTCTTCGGTCAGTGACACCCGTATCGTATCGCCCAGGCCGTCTTCCAATAGCGTACCAATTCCCACGGCCGATTTAATGCGTCCGTCTTCTCCGTCGCCGGCTTCGGTCACACCCAGGTGCAGTGGATAATTCATTCCTTCGGCAACCATTGTCTTTACCAGCAAACGGTAAGCCTGCACCATTACACGGGGATTACTCGCTTTCATTGAGATCACCAACTCGTGGTAATCCATATCAGCGCAAATCCGCATAAATTCCATGGCAGATTCCACCATGCCGCGGGGAGTGTCCCCATACCAGCTCATGATACGATCTGAAAGCGAACCGTGGTTAGTGCCGATTCGCATCGCAGTTCCGTGCTCTTTACATATCTTCACTAACGGCTCAAACCGTTTACGGATCCGTTCCAGTTCCGCCGCGTAGGCCGTGGGCGTGTATTCAATAGTTTCAAAGCGTTTTTTATCTGCAAAATTCCCGGGGTTTACCCGCACCTTCTCCACAATGCGTGCTGCTGCTTCTGCTGCGTTGGGTGTAAAATGAATATCTGCGATGAGGGGTACCCGGTAGCCCCGCCGGTGAAGTTCTTTCTGAATATGAGCCAAATTCTCTGCCTCGCGGATGCTTGGAGCTGTTATACGAACGTATTCGCAGCCGGCTTCCACCATCCGGATGGTCTGTTCCACCGTCCCGATCGTATCCATGGTATTGGTGGTGGTCATCGACTGAACACGAATGGGTTGGTCTCCCCCCATCGGTATATCTCCGATATAAACTTCCCGTGTGGCAAAGCGTGAATAGCGTGTCAGGGAATTACAATATCCTCCTGCCAGTACCTGATTCACATTTGCCGTATCGTTGATATTTACCGCCTCCTCACCAGACATGATCAATTAATTTCCGCAAATTTACGAAGAATTTCGGGGAGTACGCCCCTGGACCGTCCGTCCCCGTCCGGACTGCTTACAGTTTCACAATCTTTCCCGTCCGGACTGATTCGTCGCAGGCAAATGCGATGCGAAGGCTGTTAAGGGCATCTTCCATGTGATCGGCTAAAAGGATATCTTCCAGGATGGCTTTCTGAAAATAGCGTTGTTCACGATTGCAAAGTTCCTGATGGCTGGGCTCATCCTGAAGGTTGATCCAGGTGTCCTCCTGCAGGAAGTGATCCTGGTGATCGAGCGCAGCGTGATGAATCCGGATGGATTCGGTTTGGGTATGGGCTTCCACGGAATCGGATTTACCTTCCGATGCGGCCTCTTTTGCCACAATGGAAACCGACCCTTCCGGACCAATGATGTCTTTCACAAAAAATGCCGTTTCACTCATCATGGGTCCCCAGCCAGCTTCGTACCACCCTACTGAACCGTCTTCAAATTGAATCTGAAGTTGTCCGTAGTTATAATTGTCTTCGGGGATATCATTGGTCAGCCGGGCGCCTA
Organism: Anseongella sp.; assembly: GCA_036570465.1. Taxonomy (GTDB): domain Bacteria; phylum Bacteroidota; class Bacteroidia; order Sphingobacteriales; family Sphingobacteriaceae; genus Anseongella. Next base: position 2,805 of record DATCYD010000364.1, on the reverse strand, counting down.
TGGCAGTTACCTGCACGGGTTTGGAGCGGGCTACCTGGCACATCACATCGATGTAGTGCACACCGCAATCGACAATGGGGCTAAGACTTTTCATAAGATTTCGGTGGACGGTCCACATTTTACCTTCACTTTGCTGATTCAGGTTCATGCGCATCACCAGGGGCTTGCCCAGTTTTCGTCCTTCAGATATAAAGCGTTCCCAGGACGGATGATGACGCAGGATATAACCAACAACAAGCTTTTTTCCGGCTTTTATCGCTGCATCCACTACCCTTTCAGCACCTGACACAGTGTCGGCAACAGGCTTTTCCACAAATACATGACAGCCCTTTTCAAAAGACTTGATCGCATACTCCTCGTGTGTATCCGGATAGGTTGAAATGCATACGGCATCGGGCGCTGTTTTTTCAAGTGCATCCTCAAAATCACTAAAAAGCGGGTACGAGTTGCCTAATTTTTCGTTCAATACTTCCTTGCTGGTGCCTGTGGACAGCAATCCGCATATTTCAAAACCATCTAGGGTATGGTAGGCTGTGGCATGGGATGAGCCCATGTTTCCGCAACCAACGACAAGTACACGTATGGGAGTTGTCTGGTTATTCATCGATCGATTTTTTTGGTTGTCCGTATTTGCTGATCAATCTGGCTCTTCGGAATCTTCCGGGTCACCTTCAGGTAATTCCAGCGCCTTTACCGGCTGAATGGCACTTCCGGCAATCCCTTTGATGGAGCCATACATATCAACGGTATTGGTAATGACCTTCTCTATTTGTTTTTCACGTTCCTTCCAGATGCGTTGCATAGAGCGTTTTTCACTTTCAAGCGCGTTCTTCATGGATGCAAAGCCTTCAACGATCGCTTCCACCTGCATCCGGAAGGTATTGCTGGTTAGAAAATCATAAAGCATATGCATTTTGTCGCCCCGGTTTTCCTGTGAGGCAACGACCAGGCTCAGCTGAATGACCGATTCCCGAAGCACCGCGCAAAGGCCCTTGAATTCTTCATAACTGCATATCCACACACCATCACGGATGCCCATCCGATCCAGGTTTGAAGGCATCGCATTGGTCACCAGTACCCCGATATCGGCTCCTTTTTCCCGCATATCTGCCTTGAACTTCTCAATCCAGCCCGGCTGGAAATCCTTGGTGCGCTTGCTTTCGTAGTAAATACGGCCACAAAATTGCCGGGTATGGGTATTTACCACCTGAATGCAGTCTCCGCCCCGGGCGCCTTTCTTCACTTCTTCAATAATATCGAGAGGAAACTGCGCTGCCAGCCATTCTTCAATGGCCAGCTCCTGAACTTCGCCCTGCAACTGCATGGAACCCTGCTCCTGTTTCCGCTTCATTTCCTCGGTCAGTTTTCGCTGATCTTCTAACTGCTTTTGCAGCTCGCGCAAGCGCAATTCGTTCTTCTCCTCTTCACTCCGCTTGATCTTCTCCTTCTCAGTATGCAGCAGTTCATTGAGCTTTTTCTGGGATTCGGCTTCTACAGCTTCCCGCAACTCCGCCTTTTCCCGTTTCAGGGATTCCACTTCGGCTTTCGTCCGGTTCAATTCACGGATCTGTTCCGATTTCTGATTCAATTCCTTTTGCAACGCCTGGAACTGCTCGGATTGTTCTTCGGTCAACCGGGCTTTTAGCTTTTCCTCCAGGCCTCTTCTTTCTTCTCTCAACTGTTTTTCAAGCCTTTCCTGGAAGAGTTCATTCTCTTGTCGTTTCTTTTGCTCAAACGCTTCTTTGGCCTGATTCAGTTGTTCCTGTTCCTGGTCAAAACGCTTTTTCTCCGTGGCCAGCTGTGTCTGGTATTTTTGACGGATCTCTTCTTCCAGCTGATGCGAAAGAATATCCTGAACATCGACCGAGGTTCCGCAATTGGGACATTTTATTTGGGTAGTGCTTGCCATACTATACCAGTAAATTACAAATATAGCATTTAGCGGTCAAACGGAACTTTATGAATGATCTTGCGGTGCATTCTTTTAAAATCATTATTTTAGATCATGATTCAATCTCATCCCAAGGGTATAATTATCCATCTACACATTCAGCCCGGGGCTTCAAAAACAGAAGTAGCAGGACTTCATGGAGACGCGCTTAAGGTGCGGGTGCAGGCGCCACCGGTGGATGGCAAGGCGAATAAAACGTTGCTGCGTTTCCTGGCATCGTATTTTAACGTCTCCTTCTCCCGTGTTCATCTTTTAAAAGGAGCCACCGGAAGGAAAAAATCGGTTTTGATCGAAGGTCTTTCCGAAGAAGCCGTAAAGGAGATTATCAGCCATGATATATAATCATCGCCACACTACTGTTCTGTGATTAGTAATTGTGCTGCAACTGGTACCCATAGACCACCAGATACCCAAAAGCCAATAACAGCAGGACAATGCCGATGTTGTAAATTATCTCGGTACGTTTAGCGATCAGGTTCATCCCGATCAGGATCAGGATAATTGGCCATAATCGCCAGACATCCCTCATACGCCACCAAAGCTCAATGACATCAAATTTATCCAGGAGCAGCAGCGCGCCGAAAAGAATAAAAAAGACACCCCAAAAAAGATCCCGTGCTTTCATGGCTTAGCGGTTAAATCTGTATGATCACCCCCCGGCGATCGGTTCTCCTCAGGTGGGTTTGCTCCTGTCGGGTTCTCCCCGGATTGATTTCCCGAAGGCGGGTTCTCCGGAGGTGAAGGTGGATTCTCAGAAGGCGGGTTCTCCGGGGGTTGGTTCTCCGGAGGTTGGTTCTCCGGAGGTTGATTCTCCGGGGGCTGAATGCCAGGAGATTTCTTCGAGGCAGAAGCAA